>CAZWVO010000023.1:0-11165 GCA_964637535.1 uncultured Flavobacteriaceae bacterium | reverse complement strand
ATTCTTAACAATTCCTACCTATAAAAAATAACGTTTCCTAACTCCTATGAATAAAGCCCTCTCCCCATTAGATCTAGCAGCCTTACAACAGGCCAAAAACAATATAGAAGATATCGGTTGGGCCATGAAAGGGCTTAACAAAGTGGGAAATATTATTGAAAGTAGGTTGGCCTTACTCCCTCAAAAACAGCAACAATGGTTGCAACAACTAAGTTATAAGGTATTACACAGTGTGGTTAAAGGAAACTTAATGACCATGAAGCAGCAAAAAAATCAATCTGCCCCTCTAAATAAAACCTATAAGGCGCTTGTTACCTCTTCAGGATTGTTAGGTGGAGCCATGGGTGTTTCGGCCTTTGCCGTAGACTTAGGTATTGCTACCAAGTTTATGATGCGTTCTATTATGGATATTGCTAGGAGTGAAGGCGAGGACCTAAGTACTTTAGATAGTCAGTTAGCGTGCCTGCAGGTATTTGCGTTAGGAGGGAAAAGCAAGCATGATAATAGTCTTGAAACTGGATACTACGCCAGCAGAATTGCAGCAAATACTGCGGTCAGCGGAGGTGTTAAAACCATAGACGGCTTGTTAAAAGGAAGCGCTAATCCGGTATTGCAATTTATTGCTACGGTAGCTTCGCGTTTTAGCATTCAGGTCTCCGAAAAATTTGTTGCTCAGGCTGTTCCAATCATTGGAGCAGTAGGTGGAGCTTCTATTAATTTGGCTTTTATTCATCATTTCCAGACCATGGCAAAAGCGCATTTTGCTATACGGCGACTAGAGCGTATTTATGGAGAAGCAACTATTAAAGAACAGTATGAAAAGCTCTCCTAAGACTGTTTCCAATTCATAAACTACCCTTTTATCCCGTTCCCTCACTAAAACATCGTATTCCCTCATTACCTATTTTTTAACCTTAGTGGTTGTGCTAGTTTAGCGCTAAAGAAAAACCATTATGAAACATATGATCACCATCCCGAAACCTTGTTCTGAAAATTGGAACGAAATGACACCCACACAAAAAGGTGCTTTTTGCAAAAGCTGTGAAAAAGAAGTCATTGATTTTACACAAACCACTAAAATAGAACTCAGTAGAAAACTAAAAAAGGGGGATGACCTCTGTGGGCGGTTTACCCCAAGTCAATTAAATACCCCTTTGCCATCTGTAAGCCGAAACCAATGGAAACGTAATGCTGCTTTATTAGGGTTTACAACCTTATTGGCAGTAACTACGCCCTTAGCGGCTCAGGATACAGCCCCGCATCCTACGGAACAAGTTCCTAGACCCATTATAATGGGAAGAATTGCACATAAACCTGTTGTCAAAACCATTACTGTAAACGGAAATATCCAAGGTTTCTTGGCGGCCAATCAAAAAGCACATATTACACTTGTAGGAACGGTCATTAGCACAACAACAGATATGGAAGGCAATTTTAGCTTAGAAATTCCGGCTAATGAACTACAAAATGAAGCTTCACTGAGGGTAATGGCTATCGGCTATGAACTAATTGAAATTAAAATAACCGAAAAAACCACCTTTGTATCAGTTAAATTAGAGGAAGAACTGCTTCAAATAATGGGAGAGATTGAGATTCATCGTGTTCCAAGCAAAATGGATGAAGTTAAGCGTTTATTTAGAAAAAAATAAGCAGTCAATTGGATCATCTATTTACACTAGTGCGCTCTTAGATTCTGTCGTATTTCTTTTCGCAAATAGAGGCCAGTAACCAATGTTGCAAGTACGTCCGCAATGGCAAACGAACTCCATACACCTATTTCACCAAAGTAAGGTGGTAAAATCAAAATAAGGGGTATAAAAAAGAACCCTTGTCTGGTTAAGGTCAATAGCAAGGCAGGGATTGCTTTTCCAATAGCCTGAAAATAGGCCGCTCCTATAAGCTGTAAGGCAATAATTGGTGTTGCTGCAAAAACCAATCTCATCGCCAAAGGAATGTGCTCTAGTACAAAGGCATTAACCGCCAATTCCGAGGCAGGCAAATTGGGATTATCACTTAAAAAAAGATCTGCAATTCCTTCGGGAAATATAAATAGGCCTGTAAATACAATAGCGGCCATTGCAGATGCGTACCCAATAGCAACGTTAATACTTTTCCGAACTCTGCCATACTTTTTTGCCCCATAATTAAACCCAGCAATTGGCAAAAAGCCTTGAGTTACCCCGAAAACAGGAAAAAGCGCAAACATGAGCATACGGCCAACAATGGCATATACGGCAACCATGGCTTCCCCTCCAAGGTCAAAAAGAATATTATTCATTAACAAATAGGTAATGCTAGTTACCGCCTGGCGCGATAAGGTAACAAAGCCCAATGAACCTATTTCTTTTAGAATAGGGAGCTGAAATTTAAAACAGGAGGCGTACAATTTTAACTCCGAGTTTTTGGAGATAAAAAACCAAAGAACATAACTAAAACACAATACATATCCTATGGTGGTTGCCCAGGCTGCGCCATGCATTCCCCAATCAAATACATAGATAAAAAGATAATCCATCAATAGATTTCCTACCGAAGGAATTATCATGGCAATCATAGCAAATTTAGGTTTCCCTTCTGCTCTAATTACGGTATTCCCCATCATACAAAGTGCTAAAAAGGGAACTCCGTACAATACAATAGTGTAGTAGATCTTGGCAAGGTCAAAAATAGCTCCCTTACCCCCAAAGGCAGGGATTAGGGTATCTCTAAAGCTTAAACCCAAGACTACCATGGTTACGGTTACAAGTATGGTAAGACTTATCTGGTTGCCAAAAGTTTTTACCGCCTTAGTTTTGTTTTCTGCTCCTAATGCCCTTGAGATCATACTAGAGCCTCCAATACCAATTGCCATTCCTAAAGCGCCAATAAAGAACGACACAGGAAGTACCACATTAATGGCTGCAATAGCAATAGAACCAATCCAATTGCCTACAAAAATAGAATCGACTAGAATATTAAGTGACATTACCAGAATTCCAATACTTGCTGGTACTGCCTGTTTAACAAGGAGTTTTCCTATGGGTTCTGTACCTAGTTGTTCCGAAGAAACTGTAGCCATGTAATACGTATTTAGAACAATTAGAATCGCCTGCCTTGGCTATCACCAGTTAAATGGCATCCACGAGGTAATCGCTACGATTTATTTTCTTTTGTGGCTCTTAAACAGCCAAATTTTGGCGCTTACAAAATCACTAAATGGGCAGTACATCCTTGGCGTTCCAATTGTTAATCCAGCTTGCCATTAATGCCACCCAATCTGCACTGTCGTTTAAACAAGGCACGTGTATGTAGTCCTTTCCACCTGCTTCTTCAAATTGCTCTTTTCCTTCCATAGCAATCTCTTCTAAAGTTTCTAAGCAGTCCGATACAAATGCAGGAGTAATTACCGCTAAACGGGTTTTTCCTTCTTTTGCAAGGCGTTCAAACTCAAAGTCGGTATAGGGTTTTAACCACGGATCTCCAGCCAAACGCGATTGAAACGAAGTGCTGATTTTTTCTTCAGGCAAATCTAAATATGCTTTAACCAATTCCGTAGTATCATAACATTGATGGCGGTAGCAGCTATTATGTGCAACAGAATTAATCTTGCAGCAACTCCCATCAATTTTACAATGAAATTTGGTAGGATCCGACTTGCGTATATGGCGTTCTGGAATACCGTGATAGGAGAACAGGATATGATCGTATTCAAAGTCTTGAAGCGATGCAGCAATGCGCTCAGAAAGCACTCTAATATAGTCTTCACTCTTATAAAAAGCGGGAAGCGTAGTAAGCTGCATTTCAGGAAAATGCTGTTGCTGTTCCTCCATGGTCTTTACAACCACAGTCTCATAAGAAGACATGGCATAGTGCGGATATAACGGCACCAATAAAACCTCATCTACTCCTTTGTCTTTTAGTTCTTGTAGCGCTTTTTTAATGGTCATACTCCCGTAACGCATTCCCAAGGCTACAGGCAGCGTAGTTTGTTCTTGCACTTTTTGAGTAAATCGTTCCGAGATCACAATAAGCGGAGATCCCTCATCCCACCAAATTTTGGCATATGCTTCGGCTGATTTTTTAGGGCGGGTTTGCAAAATAATACCACGTACTAGTATATTGCGCAGGAGTTTTGGAACATCAATTACACGTTCATCCATCAAAAACTCATCTAAATACGGTTTTACATCCTTTGCCGTGGGACTATCTGGAGAACCCAGATTTACTAATAAAACTCCTTTCATGCGCTTGGTTTTTTAACACTTCCTTTTCAGAATGCAAAAATACTACAAGTCAAGAAATTTCGTTAAGGTTAAGCGAAACCTTTTTTGATGCAATTATAAGGAATACTTATATGTGGTAGACGTTGATTTTATTGCCTCTAGGGCATATCCGATACTTAATATCTTGTTAATTGTGCCTTTCGTCTTTGCCAATTTAATTTTTTAACCCATTTTTAAGCTAAATGTTATTTATGCGTTTTATCAGCTGTTCCCTTCTAATACTATTGTCTACTGCCCTTTTTTCGCAAGAAAAAAACAGTTTACTCTGGGAAATATCTGGTAATGGCTTGCAACAGAATTCGTACCTGTATGGTACCATGCACGTAAGCAAAAAAATTGCTTTTAGATTAGACGATGTATTTTATGAAGCCTTGGATAAAAGTGAAGTTGTAGCGCTAGAATCCAACCCAGAAACTTGGTTAGATGATGCCGATCAGTTTCAAGCCTATGCCTACAGCCAAGGTGGTAATGTCAAAGGTTTTTATACGAACAGTTTTGCAGTACGGAACCCAAGAAAGGAAGATATTGGTGCATATCTTGCCTTTGAAGATCAGATGATCAATAATATCCTGTACCGGACCAATGAATTTTCTCAGAATTTTGAAGAGGAGACCTATCTGGATATGTTTATTTACCAGGCAGGCAAAAAATTTCAAAAGCCCATTGTTGCTTTGGAAGACTTAGAAGAGTCTACAGCGCTTGTTGGCAGGGCTAGTCTTAATGCTACTAAGCAAAAACCAGATGAATGGTTGCAGAAAAAAATGCAGCAACAAGACCCGCTATTTTTAATGCAAGATGCCTATAGGGAACGAAACATTAGTCTACTAGATTCATTGGACCAAGCCATGTATACAGAGCATTATCTTAAAAACATGCTTTATATCCGCAATGCAAACATGGTACAACAATTGGATTCCTTAATGCATAAATCCAAGGTATTTACAGGTATTGGCGCAGCTCATTTACCTGGCAAAAAAGGCGTTATTGCTATGCTTAGAGCCAAAGGATATACGGTTAAACCCTTACGCTCTAAAGCAACCGCTAAAGGGAAACGTTTAAAAGAAAAATTTGAAACCAAAATACGAGCCAACACCTATAGTGTTAAGTCTCCCGACGATGCCTTTTTCAGCGTTTCGCTACCCAATAAATTATATCCCATATCAGAATTTATTTCTACCTCTTACATTTCTCCAGACCTTGCTAACGGAAGCTATGTGATGATTAGTAGAATACCTACTTTTTCTTTTTTAAAGCAGGATGCTATTTTCAATTTGGATGATGTAGATGGATTGTTATTCGAAAATATCCCGGGTAAAATTCTTGAAAAAACACGCATTCAAACGGGTGAATTTTCGGGTATTGATATTAAAAATAAACTTAAAAATGGGGATCATCAGCGGTATCATATTTATAAAACCCCTTTAGAAATTTTAATTTTTAAAATGGCCGGTGAAGGAGATTATGTAGTACAACATTCGGACACCATTTTTAACAGTATCGCTTTTAAAACGCTAACCAATACAAATGTAACACTAAGTTCAGCGTACGACGATTTTGAGATTCAAATGCCGTCGCTTCATACATTTACCAACAAGAAAAGAAACGGCAAACGTTATGTAGAAGGCTATGATAAAAATAGCGATTCTTATTATTTTTTACGCAAAGCAAGCCTGAACGATTTAACCTTTATTGAAGAAGATACTTTTGAGCTAAAACACATACAAAAGCGTTTTTACCAAGACCTAAAGCTAGAAGGCAACTACAAGGAACCTCAAAATAGTACGCTTAGCTCTTTTGCAGTAATAGATACGGTTAAACATGAAAAGTTACATTTAAAAACGGTTCTCCGCGGATCGGAATACTATTTGTTGGGAGTAAAAACAAAACAGTCTGAGGCTGCAGATACTTTTTTTAACTCCTTTAAATTAAAAAAGGCAAAATACTTAGAAGCGTTTAAGACAGTACATGATACTGCCATGTTTTTTACCACTGTAACCGCTGTAAAACCACCAAAGTTTGTAGACAACAGTAGGGGCAACTACAATAGACGAAATACATATAAGGACTATAACGCGTATAACAAAAAAACCATTTATCGCAACCAAAATGATGAGCAAATCACGGTTATCCTGAATAAAGCGCATGATTACCTCATGTTCCCTTCTCTGGACTCTGTTTGGACCTTGCGAAAAAAAATATATGCAGGAAAGCGTTTTAACATTCATAAGGAAACTCGAAAAACCGCTCCAGAAGGCTATCACGAATTGCAATTTACCTTGTTAGATACCGCTAGTACTAGAGGGGTGTTAATTAAAAATATAATAAAGGGAGGCCTGCTGTACGAGGTAAAAACCGTAATAGATACGCTATATCAGCCCAGCAAATTTATCCGTTCTTTCTATGATCATTTCAAGCCTACAGACACCCTAGTGGGGAAGGACATTGTTGACGACAAAACAGCTGCTTTTTTTGCTGCGCTTAGAGCCAATGATAGTATTGTATTAGAAGGGCATCAACTCATTAATTTTGAAAAGAAACATATTGATTCCTTAAAATATTACATCTCAGAATTTGATTTTAAGGATAACCAATTGGATATTCAGTCGCATCTAATTAGACAATTGGGGCAACTAAAAACTGCAGATGTATCCGACTTTTTAGCTGATTTCTATGGCAAATCGTATAGCAACGGATACGCGCAAACCAAAATATTGCAGAGTATTACTAAAAAACAAGATGAGGAATCTGTACAATTGCTTTTAGCATTGATGCGCAAAGATTTACCGTTGACATCAGAAAAATTTGAAACCTATATGCTCTTAGAGCCGTATACGGACAGTTTGCCTTTGGCCAAAAAATTGTATCCGGAAATTCTAGAATACAGTTCAATAGACGAGTTTAAGTCTCCCATTTTTTCCCTCTTATCGCAATTAAAAGCCGAAGGATTGGTAAAACCCAATACCTATAGAAAATACCGCAAACAATTACTTAATGATGCTAAAATTCAGCTCAAAAGACAATTAGGGAAAAATACGAACGGCAGGCGGGGTCAACGCAGGTTTTCAGATAATTTAAGTCCGGGGACGAACCTCTTGGAAGACTATGTAATCTTATTGTATCCCTTTCGAAAGGAAAAGGGAGCCAAAACGTTTTTTACCAGATTGAGTGAATACAAAAATCCTATAATTCAGACCACCTATATGGCATTACTCGCAGAAAATGATGTCCCTATTCCCCAGAGCACATTAGATTCATTGGCCGCAGATATTAACAGTAGAAATTTACTTTACAGCAAGCTGCAGAAAAATAAAAAATTATCCCTTTTCCCTGCAAAATACAATACCGCGAAGGCTATAGCTGAGGCCAGTATTTACAGGAGAAATAACTATGATGCCAAACAGGATTCTATTTTTTTCCTCACTAAGAAACAGTTGGTCTTTAGAGGAGAAAAATTTACCGGGTATTATTTTAAAACAAAAGATCATCAGGCCTACAACACCCATTTTAAAATGCACCTGGTTGTTTTTGAAAATGGTAAGCCGTTAACTGTTAAACCGTACTATAAAAATAATGGTTTTCGCATGCAGGATACTGATACAGATGATGAAGTGATAGATATGGTTACCGAAGGCTTCTTATTAAAGGACCGTAAACGTGCAAAGGTGTATAGGCCCAATCAATATGGCGCCTATAATTATTATGGGTATTGATTTGGCACCAAACTATCCGTTTCTACTTCTTCCATAGTAGTAGGTATCGCTTTAGGGATAACTAAACTATCTATTACTTGCACTGGTACTTTAACTGCCCTTTCTGGGTACAAGTCACTTTCTTTAAGGTTTTCTGAAGCCATCCAGGTTTCTCCTAGTTGCGCTATAATTGCAGCTTCCCATTGCGATGGGTGCTTGGCATCTACCCAAATAACATCTCTATATTCTGCATCAATCAAAGCCAAATCTGGAGTTGCCGCGCCATCAAATTTTTTACTATTGTCTCTTTTAGCAGCTATGGTGCTAATAACAAAAAGTCTTTTTCGTCCTGCAATTTCCTTTACGAAAGGCCTAAATTCTACTGGTTTATTCACAGACCAATCATACTCCTTTCTAGACTCTACTACTTTTAATGGCATTGCAGAAACACCCGCTAAACCTTCCTTCTTAGCAGCGTGGTTATAGTAATACACGGCATCTGTTCCGTCTGCAGGAATAAGAACACTAAACGCCAAACTAGTTCGCTGTTCTCCTATTGGCTCCAGACCAAACCAATGATACAAACCATCTTGGGCACCAATATCCATACCTTTAAAATTGAAATCGGTCACAAACGGTTGTTGATTCTGATCGTCTTTAAGATCAGGAATTTTTACCGCGGTTTCCATATTCCAAGGTAATGGATCTGTGAACCCTCCTAGAAATTGTAGACTTTGCGCTTGCAACCTAGATACTTCCTCTGCAAGGGTATTTTGACCATTCAAAAACGGGTACTTTTTGGTGTCTTTCGCAGAGATATAGGTGCCTTTCCCTAGGGTAACGCGCTCTAAATAGTCTGTAAGATCATGCACTCCAGAATCAATCACCATTACACCTCCGAAAGTAGGATAGGGAAAAAAGAAACCTTTCCATTTAATAAGACTTACTACCTGTACCCAATTGCCTTTATCATTTTTCATGTAATACACCTGGCTGGGTTCCATAGTAAACAATTGAAATATATTGAACCGCTGTACTACGGCGTTATAGGTGTTACGACTAAATGCTAGAGATTCTCCTATAGAAAAAGTAAGAGGCACTCTATTGCCATCCGAAAACCTAGGAAAAGGAGAAGTGCTCTCTACCGTGAATATTTCTTCCGTATTATCATTCATGCGCTGCCATAAATATTCTTTAGCAGGTTGTACAGCCATAGTCCATTTATTGCTACTGTCTACCCGCACAATTTGAGGAGGAGAGACTTCTTGAGTTTCACCTATAGACTCATAGGCCATAGTAACAATATTGTTATACGGCTGTATGCGCTCTCTTTGTGTTAGGGGTAACTCGTTAATTTCTTTAAGGTTTAAGTTTTTAAAAACATTATAGGTTTGCATGTATTGATACAACTGCATTTTGCTTCCAAAAAACCATAAGGTAGCAAAGAAAGCTACAATTCCTAAAAGGATAAGAACCCTTTTCCCTGCACTTATGGCAGAACGGAATTTAGACAAGGTAAACCATAGGAAAAGACTACTAATAAGCAGTATAAAAATATACTTCCTAATAAGTAATAGCACTGGTTGATAGTCATCTCTTAGGAAAAAGAGCAACAATACTAACACAAGTCCTCCAAAAATCAGAATTCGCTTTTGTTTTTTCCCTTTTTGCCAATAGTTCTTTATCATGATATTGCCTTTTAGCGTTTTTTGTTCCCAACAGGAACACTTACTTAATCATTCCTTTATCTTTTAAACGATCTCTAGCCGATTTTTTAGCTTCTGGTTCCGGTGTTGTAATCGCTTCTTCTTTGGGCATCTCGGTTTCATCACCATCAGTTAAATCTTCTACAAAATCTTTTCCCTTCTGAAATGCCTTTTCCAAATTCTCTTTTTTTGTACTGTCTCTTGCAAATAGAAAAAAGGAGGCAATATAGGTGCCTATTAATGTCCCAACAATGGCAGAAGCAAAATACTGAAGGTAAAAAGCATTAAATGGGGTTAGCATACTTACCAAAACCCCAGAAATAACAAACAATAGACTGGTCCAAACCAAACGCATTAAAAACGGCTGTTGATGTACAAATCCTTTTTTGTTTTCAGCTTTCATACGCAAGGTTTTAGTATGCGTAATTTTATTTATAAAGCGATAAATCCCATTATTCTTAGATTCTCTCCAATACCATACAATACCAAAGAGTATGGCAAGAATAAATACAATGATTTCTAGTGTCATACTTCGTGTTTTTCGTTGTTCTCTAAAATTAATTCAATTACCCAATCTTGATAACTAGACTCCCAGTCCGCATATGCCTTATAAAAGTGATTCTTATCGTACCAATACAAATGCAATGGATCTTTTGGAGCAATTTTAGTGAGTAATTTCCAAATCAGTTCTTTGTGTTCTTCTTCCAATGAAGAATGCGGTTGATGCAAGGTTTTAATAAGATCTAAGGATACAAAATCCGCTATTTTTAGGGTTTTGTTTACAATCTTCTTTTGATGATATAATTCTACTCCTGTAATTTCTTTTTGGACCTTAATATCAAAGGCATTTAAGTACTTCTTAAACAAAAAGTGATTGTCTAATATTTCCTTGTAAGAATGCGCAGGTGATTCTAAGTATCCTGCAAACAAATGCTTTTTTATTCTGTCATATCTTGCGGTTTTAATTACCTTTTTAAAATTAGGTTCTAAAATAAGATGATGTACTAGGGTATCTACAAGTTCTTTATGATCTTTATGAAAAAGAATGACATCGTAGTCTGTATCAGATATTGCTTTTTTATACGCTTCTTCATCTTCAAAAATCATAATATCCTTTATAAAATCTCGCAATAAAAAAACGCCTCCAAACGCCCTAGTATAAAAGGAACTTACCTCCAATACAATGGGCTCTAAACTCAATTTTCGGTCTCTTAAATCTCCATAGGTCTTTGCAAAATTGAGTAATTTCTTGTGTAATGTTCTATCTATAAAATTATTCCCTTCATAAAAGGATTCAATAAGCTGTAGTTGTTCCTTTTGTTTCTCATCAAGCCCATTCAGAATTTCAAAGGTTACCTCAATTTTCTTATATCTCAAAAGGTCAAAAGGGTCGTAAAAAGTTTCAATATTCTGGTCAAAATGCAAACAAATAGCAGCATCTTTAGTAATGTCTCTAATCTCCTTTTCATAAGCAGCAAAAACAGCGTGCAGTACATCTCTGTCAAAAC
>CAZWVO010000022.1:0-11191 GCA_964637535.1 uncultured Flavobacteriaceae bacterium | reverse complement strand
CTATAGACCATCTGCTTCTTAAAATACTTTATAACATAAGATCGAGTCTACACCACAAAATTATGCCAGTTCACAACAATAGTTTTTGAATTGTTAAGGACCGTTATATATTTACCTCGAATTAGTCACAGAATAATAATTTTTCATTTTCATATAGTGTTCTCGTAAAAGAGTCCTGATCCAAAAGACAGGACTCTTTTCTATTTATACCATTCCAAACTTTAGTCTACTTTGATTGGGAGAAATTTGGAATGTCTTATTTTTGTATTCAATTTCATCTTAAAAGCTATTTCTATGAAAAGATTTTTACTCCTTATCGTTCTTTGTTCTTCTTCTTTAACACTCTTTGCTCAAAAAAAGAGTGAGCTTATCGCAGAAATAGAAATGCTTAAAACGGAGCTAGATTCTACCAAGAGTCTTGTATTAGAAGCGAGAAAAAATGAAAAAATTGGTATGGCTAAGGCCGAGTCTTTTCAAACTCAGGTAACAGAATTACAAGAAGCTAACGCTACCCTCCTTAAAAACCTCAACAATTTTGCCGCAGTTTCCAGTAGAAATTCAGACAATATAAATAAAACGCTAGCAACCTTAGAGAGTAAAGAACGCCAATTAAAATCTATTAACGATGCTATTGCTACTAATGATTCTACTGCTATTGTGGTACTCACCAATGCCAAGCAAACCCTTGGAGAAGAGGCTAAAATTTCGGTAGTAGACGGAGCCATAGTCGTATCGGAAAATGCGGCTAGTGTTTTTGGAGGCAGTACTAGCCTCTCCGCCTCAGGTCAAACATGGGTGCAACAAATGGCTACACTCTTAGCGGCAAACCCCAGCATGATGCTTACGGTGGAGAACCTAAGTACGGGAACAGACGCCACTAGCATTAGTACCCAGGCTGCCTCGTTAGCAAGTGCACTTCAGGCAGCAGGTATTGCTTCAGATCGCATTCGTACCCAGACTGCTACTGCACAAACGCAAGATGTAGTTCAGTTAAGAATACACCCTGAGTTTACGCAGTTTTATTTAGATGTACGAGCTCAAATGAAAAATAACAACTAAGCGCAATACCCCGTTACCAATAAATTGCGAGCCCCGCGCATACCACATTTTTGATATTTGTGATACGCCTGTGCTGCCCGTTCTTTAATAGCGGCATCTGTTTCTTTTAATAACCACCCGTCTATAGCCCATTTTAGGGTATACGCTTCGGGAGCCATTAAACCCGTAGTCCATAATAAAGGATTAGCCCCCGTTTGTTCTAGATATGGGGCAAAATAGTCTTTACTACTACAGGCCAACATAATAGCATCGCGCTTTTGATTATTACGTGGTTCAAAAGTCCTTTCTATAGTAAATTCCATTAGCCCATCATGACCAATGTAAGCCAACAAATCTGCTCCCCCTCCAAAAGACAAGCAGCTATTGGTGTCCCAAAGGGCTTCTTCCCTATTGCCGCTAGCGCTCTCTAAAAAATGTGTAGTGGTTTGCTTAATATATTTTCCATTATAGGCATCTGCAAGAAGGTAGGTGTTTGTTTTTTTATGTTTAAACAAAATGCGTTCTAGAATTTGATTGTTTGTTGTTGCAACGGTTTTTACAAAGGCACAGTCGGTACTTTTATTAAAATGGGTTTTAAGCCCATATAGTGCACCCCAATACAAATTGGTCTTTGGATTTTAGCCGTCTCCTGGTGTTTTAGAAACTGGAACTATACCTTGGTTCACGTTATCGCAAAGAGCAACTTATACATGAATGGTACGTGGCTCTTCTTGAGCCCTTAACAGCTGTAATGAGACACATAATACAAGAAGTAACATATTGTTTTCATGATACAATAATTAATGGTGAAACGCCTGCAGTTCTTTTTGAATACTGGCATATAGTTCTGCTTCCCAGCTTATTTTGTCAATTTTAGGTAGGCGATCTATGGTTCTAAAATCTAATGGGCTAATAATTACTTTTATGCCGTTATCTATGGTCTTGGATGCTATTAAGAATATTTCTTCAATACCTTTATCTCCCAGAGGAATACACCCTATAGTAACCGCTTTTCCATGAATAAAAATATCTCCTCCCAAATTACTGCGTTGTTCCAGTGCTGCTTTAGTTTTATCAAAATCATTGGGATAATTTATCTTTAACGATAGATGATATGAGCTATTCGGATTTAAAAAGGAAATCTTATAGACCCCTTCTGGAATTTGCTTGTCTCCTTGCATTAGTTTTGGACCCAATTGCCCACTATAAGCAGTAAAAGGATATTTTTTTATCAATTTCCAGTTATCTCGTTGCTTACCCCACAATTCAAATATTTGTTCTTCCTTAAGCACAACAAATGCAATTTTATCTGGAAAAAATTCATACCCACTTGCGGTTAAAAAAGGTCTTAGTCTAGCTTCTGGACCAGCCGTATCTTTTTCTACAAGAGTTACAGATGGTACTTTTTCTTTTCTAGTCTTTTTTTTGGGATAGGAGGTCTTACCTATGAAGAAAAGCGATGCTGTACCAACAAGACAAAGTAGAAGAAATAATTTTTTCATAAGAATAGGTATTACTGGTGTTACCAGTAAAACTACCTCAGAAGGCCGCTTTGAGACAAGGAAGAATGAGTTAAGTGTAGCTTTGAATGCGTAAACTCGCTATTTAGCACTAGAAGTCTATTTCTTTACCACCGGAATCCAAATTTCTTCTTCGGAATTGGAGTCATTGTTCCGGTATTTTGAACCCAATACTTCAAAATGAGGGCGGTTATCTATTTGGTATTCTGATTGTGGAAGCCATACCCCAAAAATGTATTGAAAAATACCAGTGTCTGCACTAGATCCTTTATAATGAAATACCGCATACAATCCTTTTTCTAATTCTAGAGTTTTCATTCCCTCTGGAGTTTTAGTCCCCTTATGTACTTCTACAGCAGCCCATTTTTTAAATATGGTCGAAGGGTTAAAACCCCTATGGTAATTAGCATCATAGATCTGTAATGAAATCTTATCTGTAGTTACTCTATTGGCAATCTCCTTAATACGCGGCCCAAAGTTTCCCCATAGTTCAGCAGTTTTATTGTTGGAAACGCTCATATTACAGGATATTCCTATGAGTAATTTTGCCGTTAGTTGGGTAATTTTAGGTTGTATAGGAACTGAGTTGTTGTTCATTTAAAGTTCTTTTTGTACTTCACAAGGGTTTCCAAATGCCAAAACATTATCTGGAATACTCTTGATTACTACACTGCCTGCACCAATAGTGACATTGTTTCCTATTGTTACCCCAGGAAAAATAATGGTATTTCCGCCAATCCATACATTATCTCCAATCTGTACAGGTTTTGACAAGGTCTGGTAACGCGATTCATTTCCTTCTTTAATGATACGTTCTGACGCTTTTATAGGGTGGCTAGCGGTATAAATTTGAACATAAGGTGCTACTAAACCATTTTTACCAATACTTATTTTATTATTATCGATAAACATACAATTGGTATTGACAAATGTATTTTCTCCGATTGCAATGTTTTCTCCATAATCACAAAAAAAAGGAGATTCAATCCAAACGCCATTCCCTTTATACCCCAAAAGCTCCCTTAAAATTTGTTCTCGGACTTCACTTAATTCTGAGTCAAGGTTGTTGTATCGCTTTAGCAGTTTACGGGCTTTATGATACATTTTAATCAATTCAGTATCTCTTGAATTGTAATAGTGCCCATTTAGCATTTTCTCCTTTTCTGTCACAACCTATGTTTAAATATACTCTAAACGTTTTATCGAATACTAAATATACTCAAATTCGTAATCGCTATGCGGATATTACTAGCGTGTTTCAAAAAAGATAAAATAAAAACCCTTTTCTTCTGTGTGAAGAAAAGGGTTTTTATACCTTAAAGAAAATATTTCTTACGCCTCAAAAGGCTCTATAGAAACATAGGACTTACCGCCTACTTTCTTTTCAAATTTTACAATACCATCTACTTTAGCATGTAATGTATGGTCTTTACCGGCGTACACGTTATTACCCGGGTTATGCTTAGTTCCACGTTGTCTAACAATGATGTTCCCAGCAATTGCTGCTTGGCCACCAAAAATCTTAACGCCTAAACGTTTCGATTCTGACTCTCTACCGTTTTTAGAACTACCTACACCTTTTTTATGTGCCATTTTTGTACGGTTTTATTGTTTATAACTCAGTGGTTCGCAATTAAGCCTTCCCACCATCTAATTCGTCTTGCCATTTCTTTAACTCATCCCACTTACCTTCTGCAGCTAATTTAGCTTGCTTTGGCCAAGTATCTGTTACGTGGTTACCACGAACATCTGCAATAATTTCGGAAATTTTTGCGGGAGTAGCTTTTGCTAAATCAGCAAATGTGGCAATCCCTGCCGCTATTAAAGTAGAAGAAATCTTAGGTCCAATCCCTTCTATTTTCTTTAAATCGTCAGCTTTTACTGTTTTGGCCTTAGGAGCAGCTTTCTTAGGTGCTGCCTTCTTAGGAGCTTCCGCTTTTGCAGGAGCCGCTTTAGGTTTAGATGTAGCAGGTTTCGCTTTGGCAGCTGGCTTATCAGCCTTAGCGCCAGAAGCTACAATCTTCTCTATCACAATTTCAGTAAGGTACTGTCTGTGGCCATTCTTAACCTTATACCCTTTTCTTCTTTTCTTTTTAAAGACAATAACTTTATCGCCTTTTAGGTGCTTAACTACTTTGGCTTCTACAGCCGCACCGCTTACAGCCGGGGCGCCAACAGTAACGTTCTTTCCGTCATCTAATAAAAGTACATTATGAAAAGTAACTTTCTTTCCTTCGTCCTCTTTTAAACGGTGAACATACACTTTTTGGTCTTTCGCAACTTTAAATTGCTGCCCTGCCATCTCTACAATTGCATACATAGCGTGTATCTTTATGTGTTATTAATGAACTCCTTAGAAAAAGTAATCCTTTTTTTATAGGAGCGTGCAAATATAGGGGTAATTCCCAAATCTACAAGGGATTTTGACAAATAAATAAACACTGATTTCAAAGGTCTTAAGAGAATGGCAATATTGTCTAGGCAGACTTCGTATTAAGGTTGTTAGAGGTCTTAAACAATTGCATAAAAGATAAGGTTAAAACCAAGCTAGTAGTAAAGCCCATAATTGCTACAGTAAAAAACACAATTCCTTCAAAATTTTGAAAATCTTTAAACCAAACTGATGAAAGAGCTGCTAAAAATGTGGTGTTAATTTCTGTGGCATAAAAGGCAAAAAAAAGTGTAAAAAGCAAGGTAGCTACAAAACCAGTCACTATTCCCGCTATAAACCCTTTTCCATAACCAAAATGACTAAGATCATTGTTCCGATAATAGTGTATGCTTTTATAGATCCCTAAACCCGTAATAAAGCCATTAAAAAGACTGTAAAAAATGTTGGTGTGCAAACCAAATAAGGATAAGACTAAAAAATAGCTGATTAGACACCCTGCCGTGGCAATACCAAACTGTATTGGCTGTACAAATGCTTTCATAGGTATTTCGTTTTTTAGAATGGCGTCCTATAAAATACAAATTAAGGCTCATAAAGCCCATAATTTCTTGTTAAAGATTGAGCTCATTTTAGTTAAAGTGACTAAAAAAATTATCTTCGTGTAACAATAAGCGTTAAAATGATACTTATTGTAGGATCTAAATAAAATTTAACTAATACACTTTGAGAATGAAACAAAAATTAAGCTTGGTATTTGGCTTGCTCTTGGCAACCATGTCCATAACAGCGCAGGAAGTTGCTTATGAAGAGTACGACCTGGACAATGGCTTGCACGTTATCTTACATCAAGATAATGCTGCGCCAGTAGTAACCACCTCGGTAATGTATCATGTAGGCGGTAAAGACAGAACCGAAGGACGTACAGGGTTTGCACATTTTTTTGAGCACCTTTTGTTTGAAGGAACTAAAAATATTGAAAAAGGAAAGTGGTTTGAGATTGTCTCCTCTAACGGTGGACAAAACAATGCTAACACCTCTCAAGACAGAACCTATTACTACGAAGTTTTCCCATCTAACAATCTTAAATTAGGTTTATGGATGGAATCGGAACGCATGTTACATCCAATTATTGACCAAACCGGTGTAGACACACAACAAGAAGTAGTAAAAGAAGAAAAAAGATTACGTGTAGATAACTCTCCTTACGGTAAAATTTTACAGGTTGTTGGAGAAAACCTTTTTAAAGTCCACCCGTATAAAGACCCTAATATTGGGTATATGAAGGACTTAGACGCAGCTACTTTGGAAGATGTGGTTGCGTATAACAAAAAATATTACGTACCCAACAACGCTGCATTAATTGTTGCAGGTGATATTGATATTGCAGAGACTAAAAAAATGATCTTGGATTATTTTGCGCCTATCCCAAGGGGAGAGGATATTGTAAGAAACTATCCAAAAGAAGCGCCTATTACTCAGGAATCTAGGGTAAAAGCATATGATGCTAATATTCAAATTCCTGCGTCCGTAGTTGCATACAGAACCCCAGGTTTTGCGGAAAGAGATGCCTATGTTTTAGATATGGTATCTTCCTATTTAAGCGATGGCAAGAGTTCTAAGCTATACAAGAAAATGGTAGACGAGCAAAAACAAGCACTTCAAGTAGGTGCGTTTAATGTAGGTCAAGAAGATTATGGAATGTACTTAGTGTTTGCACTTCCTGTTGGAGAAACGACCCTTGATGTTCTAGTTTCTGAAATGGAAGAAGAAATTGCCAAGGTTAGAACCGAATTAATTTCGGAAAACGATTATCAAAAACTACAAAACAAGTTTGAAAATCGTTTTGTAAATTCAAATTCAAGCATACAGGGTATTGCTAATTCTTTAGCCAGAAATTATATGTTGTATGGGAATACAGATTTAATTAATAAAGAGATTGACATCTATCGCTCTGTTACTAGAGAAGAAATTAAAGCTGTTGCAGCAAAGTATTTAAACTCAAATCAACGGGTAATTATTGATTATTTACCTGAAGAAAAAAGCGCTAATTAAGAGAACACATGAAAAAACTATATTTCACCATAGCATTCGCCTTTTTGGCAATTGCTGTACACGCACAGGTAGACCGTTCTATAATGCCACAACCAGGACCGTCTCCCGAGATTAATTTAGATGACCCACAACGCTTTGAGCTTAAAAACGGGCTTAAAGTATTGGTGGTAGAAAACCACAAACTTCCTAGAGTTTCTATTCAGCTTACGCTAGATAACCCTCCAATTGCGGAAGGAGATAAGGCCGGTGTTTCCGGACTTACTGGAAGTTTAATTGGAAATGGTTCTACAACCATTGCCAAAGATGATTTTAATGAGGAAGTAGATTTTCTTGGAGCCAATATTAATTTTGGTTCTCAGAGTGCTTTTGCAAGCTCATTATCTAAGTATTTTCCAAGAATTTTGGAATTGATGGCGGATGCCGCTATTAACCCTAATTTTACGCAGGAAGAATTTGATAAGGAGAAAGATAAGGCAATTACCGGTTTAAAGACGCAAGAAAAAGATGTGTCTGCTATTGCTGGTAGAGTACAGGCGGCACTTGCTTATGGTACCAAGCATCCCTATGGAGAATTTACTACGGAGACTACTGTAAATAATGTTACACTTGCCGATGTTAAGAAGTTCTACTCGGACTACTTTGTACCAGCAAATGCGTATTTAGTAATTATTGGCGATGTAAACTTTAAAGAAGTTAAAAAGTTAGTGCAAAAGAATTTTACAAGCTGGACAAAGGCATCTCCGCCATCTTTTGCCTTTTCTGAGCCATCTGATGCCCAATACACGCAGATTAACTTTGTAGATGTTCCTAATGCTGTACAGTCCGAAATTGCTGTGCAGAACTTGGTATCGCTACAAATGAAAGATCCAGATTACTTATCGGCCTTGGTAGCCAACAGAATTCTTGGAGGTGGAGGCGAAGCGCGTCTATTTCTTAATCTTAGAGAAGACAAAGGGTATACCTACGGTTCGTATTCCAACTTAGGCAATGATAAGTATGGCCCTTCTAGATTCCGTGCTTTTGCTAGTGTTAGAAACGCAGTAACTGATAGCTCTGTAGTTGAGCTTTTAAGCGAGATTGATCGCATATCTAAGGAACCGGTAACTGCAAAAGAATTGAAAAATACTAAGGCAAAATACGTAGGGAATTTTGTGTTAGCCTTAGAGCAACCATCTACTATAGCCCGTTATGCTTTAAATATAGAAACTGAAGGTTTACCTAAAGATTTCTACAAGACCTATCTAGAGCGCATTAATGCTATTACGGTTGAAGATGTTCAAAACGCTTCTAAAAAGTACTTTAATCCTTCTAATGCACGTATTGTAGTTGCTGGAAAAGGAAGTGAGGTCCTTAAAAATTTAGAAAATGTAGATTTTGGTGGGAAAAAAGTTCCAGTAAAGTATTATGATAAATATGCTGCTGCTGCTGAAAAGCCAAATTTTGAAATGGCTATTCCCGATGGCATTACAGCGCAATCAGTTATTGAAAAGTATATTGCCGCTATTGGAGGAAAAGAAAAATTAGAAGGAGTAGAATCTTACTTGTTACTCGCCGAAGCTGAAATGCAGGGCATGAAACTTGAATTAGATATGAAACGTACCTCTAAAAGTCAGATGATGCAGGATGTTAAGGTAATGGGGAACTCTATGAGCAAACAGGTTTTAGACGGAGATAAAGGATACAAGGTAGTTCAGGGACAGCGTTCTGATTTAACTGATGAAGAAAAGGCGCAAATGAAAGAGCAATCTTCTCCTTTTCCTGAACTTAACTATCTAAATACTGATGTGGCTTTGGAAGGCATAGAAGATGTAGACGGTACTAAGGCGTATAAAATTAAGATCTCTGATGAGAAAACGGCATTTTATGCTGTAGATAGTGGTCTTAAGGTGCAGGAAAAAACAGCTGTTGAAGCACAAGGACAGCAGGTAAATTCTACCATCAGTTATACCGATTACAAAGAAGTTTCTGGAATTCAATTTCCTTTTGTGATCTCTCAATCTATGGGGCCACAAAAAGTAGATTTTATTGTAAAAGAAATTAAAGTAAATGAAGGGGTTTCTGATGTAGATTTTGATTAGAACATTCCTTTGTCATACAAATAAAAAGGGGTTGGCCTATGCCAACCCCTTTTTTTATGCTGTTCCGTATAGCTTAACCTATTTTTCTAATAGAAGCTTCGCCTATAATAATACCCCGGTCTACATCTGGGTCACCTTCATAGTTAATCTCTGCTTCTCCATAGGATGTTACCTTAAGTCTGTCAGAAACGTTAACCCTAAAATTACTTTCTCCATAGGCGGTAATTTTAGTACGTTGGTTACGCATGCCTAAAGTGTTCACTTCACTCTCGCCGTAGGCTCTGTATACCTGGTTAGCCACATTCCCCTCTTTAATCTCTAGATAACTTTCGCCGTAAATGGCTACCGTTAAATCTGAGATTGTAAGGGCGTCAAAATACACCCTAGATTCTCCGTAAATGGTAAGGTGAAAATCTGGCTGTTCCAAAGGGCTTACAAAGTTGGCCGTTTCTTCTCCTCTAATAGAAAGCTTGTTTAAGCTTTTATAATGAACCGTAGCTACTACTTTTCTTCCCTCGTAAAGGTCCTTTCTCCCTTTATACTTTTTAGTCTTCACTTTCTTAGATTTGGTGTGCATCTTAGCCCCATCTAAATAAATGCGTAAGATTTTGCCTTCTACCTCCACATTAATTTTGTCTGTTGAAACATTGGCACTTTCAATAGTTACCAATTCTGTATCGCCCTCTTGAAAGTTCACCTCTATATGTGGGCTTACAATTACTTTGTCAAAGGATTTTACATTAATCTGTTGTTCTTGACCAAAAACGGTTCCTGCTATTAGCAATAGAGCAACAAAGGATAGTCTAATTACTTTTTTCATGATGGATTTTTTCTAGTTGATGAATAACTCCTGCCGTCGTGTTGTTACAACCCGAATGCTTCTAAAAGATGTAGCTAAAATGAAGTTGTTACAGTTTTCTAAAAAATTAATGTTTGCGCTTGGCGCTATTTACCAGATAAACGCCCGCCAATACAATGGCTCCGCCTATTAGTTGATATGCATTAATTTTTTCATTGTCCCATACTCCCCACAACACGGCAACAAGAGGAATAGCATAGGTAACTGAAGCGGCAAAAACCGGACTAGAAATATGAATAAGCTTATTAAAATAAACATTAGCTATAGCCGTTCCAAACAAGGCAAGTAACAGCACGTACCACAGCGCATGTTGCATAGAGTCGGTATACCATATGTGGTCAAAAAAACCAGACGCTATTAGCAATAGTACTGCAGGTAACAGTACCACTCCAAAACTGCCTGTAGTAACAGTCAATGGGCTTAGATGCGCCAAATGTTTTTTAATAATATTGATGTTAAAGGCATAACCCAGAGCAGATAGTAAAATAAAAACAGCATACCCATAACGCTGATCTGGGTTAAATTCTGATCCAGCAATAATGAGTACTACTGTTCCTATGAGTCCCACAAACACTCCCCAGAGCTGTTTTCTGGTAATGAGCATTCCAAACAGCACAGCGCCTACTACAGTGGTAAATAAAGGCGCTAATGAGTTTAAAATAGAGGTTACCCCACTATCTATTTCAGTTTGTGCTAAAGCAAATAAAAAGGGTGGGAAAAAAGAACTAAAAAACCCAGCAAGGGTAATCCATTTCCAATCGGGCTTACTTAAGCCGCGAATACTTTTATAACCAATCATAAACAAAAATCCTCCAGCAAATACGATCCTCAACCCCCCTAGTTGCATGGGACTAAGACCCAAAAGGGCCTTTTTAATCAAGATAAAAGAAGTACCCCATACTAGTGATAAAATAATGTAATATAGCCACTTCCTTTTTTGGTCTGACAAGGCGATTGAATTTTAACACAAAAGTGCAGCTTTTCCCGAAAAGAACCATCATAGGAATACCTTATTTACAAAGATTATATTGTAGCGTTTTTTATATTAATAGGTAGAACGAGGCCTTTTTCTCATGGCACCATGCAATATTGATGGACTAGGTAATTGTGAAGCCTAAAAGACGATTTAATAGTGCTGGATAACCCGTTAAATAGAATTCGATTATCGCTCTTTCAAAAGAAAAATTTTAACAATACCTTGCTCCCTGTTTTTCTGTCTTTGGTATCTTTACCATACGATACTGGTTTATAG
>CAZWVO010000021.1:0-11522 GCA_964637535.1 uncultured Flavobacteriaceae bacterium | reverse complement strand
ACCTTATGGTTTACCCGTACGCAGTTTTACATCCTTCTATACCGCGGCAGATGAGGCGGCTATTAGTAGAATGTATGGGGGTATTCACTATCGTAAGGCGGTAGAAGTAGGTTTACAGCAAGGAAGAGATTTAGGAACATTTGTAGTACAACAATTAAACATGCGAACTAAAAGTGAAGTTGCATCTAAATAACTTATGAAAAAGAAAATTGTTTTAGGTATTGGTCTGTTATTTCTAGGTCTTTTGGTTTGGTATTTCTTTCTAAAACCATACGATTATCTAGTAACTTTTCGGGCAAAAACAATTCCGGGTACCGTACATCAAAGTATTAAGTTCTGGAGCAATGCAAAACAAAACGCTACTATACTGGATTGGGAAAATACAAACTCCCTCACACAGCAAGTACAGCAGGGAGATTCTACACATATCTATCGCTGGAAATTAACTGCTGTTAATGATTCTCTTACCAAGGTTAAGGTGTATGTTAAAGATGAAGAGCATAGTTTGGCTAATAAATTTATGGTGCTCTTTACCAATACGCCAATAGCTAGCAGTGCTAAAGCTACCCTTATAGATTTTAAGGAAGGTTTAGAAGAGCATATTGCAGCTTTTAAGGTAGAAGTAGTGGGACAAGAACAAACTCCAGATACGTTTTGTGCATGCACTTCGGTTACCACTTCGCAGCATGGAAAAGCAGGAGGAATGATGGATAATTTTTCTGTATTAAGCAATGTGTTAATAAAGCATGCAATACCCTTAAATGGTAGCCCTTTGCTAAAGGTTAATAATTGGATTAAAGAAAAAGATAGCGTTAATTTTGACTTCTGTTTTCCTATAAAAAAATCCGATTCATTGCCGCAACATCCTAATATAACGTATAAACAATTTCCTGCGCAAAAAGCGCTTAAAGCAATTTATAACGGCAATTATATTACTTCGGATAGAGCTTGGTATGCCCTGATAGATTATGCTAAAAAACAAAACATAGCAGTTACTGAACAGCCTTTTGAAATTTTTTACAACAACCCAAATATGGGTGGAGATGCGTTAAATTGGAAAGCAGAAGTATTCCTACCATTAAAAATTAAAGATGAATAAGGTTTTTAGTCTTGTATTGGGGTTTTTAGCTGTAAGTTGTGCGAACTATGGCCAGCTTAACTATGTGACTCAGCTTCCAGAGCGCTTAAAGGAAAATTCTGGAATGGCGGTTATAGATTCTACTGGAGTATGGTTTATAGCAGATAATGGGAACAAAGATGTGTTGTACAAGGTTGATAAGAATGGTACTTTGCTGAAGGAGCTAAAAGTAAAAGACGCTAAAAATAAAGATTGGGAAGATTTGGCGAATGATAAACAGGGAAACGTGTATATTGGTGACTTTGGTAACAATCAAAACAAGCGTACTGGTCTGGTTATCTATAAAGTACCTAACCCATCTATAGAAAAGGGAGAGAAAATTACTGCAGAATCTATTCGTTTTAGCTATCCAGAACAAACTGAGTTCCCACCGAAGAAAGAGCAAAGACATTTTGATGCGGAAGCTTTTTTTTATTATAAGAACGCCTTGTATATCATTACTAAAAACAGAGCAGAGCCCTTTAATGGTAGAGCTTTTATTTATAAGGTGCCCGCTACAAAAGGGAACTATGAAGCAACACTTGTGGGTTCGTTTATCACCTGCCAAGAAACATCTAAATGCCGGGTAACGGCTGCAGACATTTCTCCGAATGGCCAAACAATTGCATTGTTGGGGTATGGAAATTTATGGGTGTTTACGCATTTTAAATGGGATGATTTCTCTAAGGGTAAAATGCAAACCATAGACTTAAAATCTAAAACGCAGCTAGAAGCACTCAGTTTTATAAACAACAAAACGCTTTTACTTTCTGATGAAAAGATGGGGCCCACTGGAAGAAACTTGTATTCCTATACCTTGGATTTAGAATAGGGTTCGCCCTTTTTGGTAGTAAAAAATTAAAACTCCCTATACGTTCCATCTAAATACGCATTAGCTGCTGCTTCTGCAAACTGACCAGTTTTGGCATCCCAATGCAAGGTAGTATTTGGAAAACGCCCTGCAATAACACCCAATAAAATAGTTTCTGTTAAGCGAGCAGCGTATGAAAAAGGAGCAGTACATTTTCCCTTTCCTAGACACGCATCTACAAACTGGTGATAGTGTTTTTTACCCTCGGTGTCATAATTTCGTATCGGTGCTCCCAATTGGTGCTCTTCCGTTATTGTAGTAATATCCATTTCCTGGTATGCCCCATCCACTATTAAGCGAGGTAATTGCATAAAATGCGGTAACAACAGCTTTCCTTTTTCACCTACAAAAAGTGCGCCTTGGTCCGGTAGCGTTTCCTTATTAGGTAATTCTAATTCTGGAGCTGCAGATGGCGCTCCAACCCCATCATACCAAATCCATTTAAAATTGGTAGTAGTATATACCGTTCCAGGAAATTCATAGGTTACCGTATTATGTTCTGGAAAGCTATAGCCGTTAGGAGGTCGGCACTCATTTTTAATTGTTTTAGGAACATCTAAGGCTAATGCATTATAGGGGGTATCAAAAATATGCACTCCCATATCGCCTAAGGTTCCACAACCATAATCTACAAGTTTTCTCCAATTTCCTGGGTGGTATACACCTTCTTTATAAGGCCGTTCTGCAGCAGTTCCTAGCCAAAGATTCCAATCTAAATGGGTTGGAACTGGGTCTTCTCCTATAGGAATAGCGCCGTCATAACCCCAATTTTTTGGAGACCAGGCATGTACAGCACTCACCTTGCCTATAATACCAGACTGTATGAGTAAGGTTGCCAGTTTATAATCATAAAAGGAATGTACCTGTATCCCCATTTGGGTAACTAGATTTTTGGATTCGGCCAGTTTTCTCATGGCTCTAGCCTCTGTCACATGATGTGTTAATGGTTTTTGACAATATACGGGCTTATTTAGTTCCATAGCCATCATTGCAGCGGGCGCATGGGTATGATCTGGAGTAGATACAATAACAGCGTCAATTTCATTTTCCATCGCTTTTAAAAGCACTCTATAGTCTTTGTATTGTTTTGCTTTAGGAAACTTAGTCCCAGCCACACTGAGGTTATTAGCATCTACATCGCAAAGGGCTACCACATCTACTGAGGTGTGAGAAGATATGGCTAAAAGGTCTTCTGCTCCCATACCTCCTACTCCGATGTGAGCCGTCCGTAAGCGTTTTTGATTTTTGGTATAGGCCCAAACTCCAGAGGGCAATAAGACAAAGGAAGATAAGGCAATACTATGCTTTAAAAAGTCTCTTTTATTCATAAGAACCTGTTTTTAGGGTATACTTTGCAATATGCTGCTTCATTAATTTTAATGATGATCTCCTTCTGTACCAAGCATATACCCTTTAAATATACAGTTATTAATCCTTTTTCAAAAACTTCTTAGTGGTCTACTATTTTCATAAAAACTAGAGTTCTGAGTCTCTACACCTCCAAAAAAAGCAACAGATTACTTCGCCTTAATACCTATCGCGCTTAATCAGCTATTTAATCCAATATAAGAAAGGCCACCTGACAGGTGGCCTTTTCTATAGGATAAGTAATCAATCTTATTTATTGGTCATTTTCACTTAATGGAATGGGTAGTACATTAAACACCTGATCTCCTGCTCTGTCTATAGGCAAGGTAGCTGATAAATTATAGCGTCTTAAATCAAACATTCTATGGTTTTCTGCCCATAAAGAATACCGTCTTTGATTCAACATTTCCGAGTTAATGCATCGGCCGTTACCATACCGGTATAATTTGGCAAACTGGCTGCATTACGCACCACATTCAACGCTGTTTCCGCATCTGTTAAGGCACCATTTAAAATACTAGCTTCTGCAAACAACAAGATAAGCTCTTCATTTCTAATCATATCTATAGACGATATATTAGATTCATACAAAGCTGTCTGATTGGTTCCTGAAAGCATGTCTTGCGTAGTAGGGTTGGCACGTACCGAAGTTTTAGTAGTTACCCGTGTATCCCCTGCTTCTGCTTCCGCAATAAACGAATCGTGTACAATAATCTGATCTCCATTATTGTCTGGAATCTTGAAAAGACCATTTGTAAAATCTCCACTATCTAGGCTATAAACGTGCTCTGGCCCAGCGGTAAGATCGCCCATTAAATCAAAATAAGAAGCATTCAAAGCGGTAATAGCGGCACCTCCATCGCCAGCATATACTGCTGCCTCTGCGGCTACTGCTCTATTAAACAGTGTAAAACTAGCGGGAGTATCAAAACCGTCAAAACCTGCTAAGGAAAAAGCAAATTCTGTACCAGCACTTCCCAAATCACTCTGAGCTTGGTCTAACAACGATCTAACTGCTGCTAAAGCCACATCAAAATCCAACACTGGTCCTAAATTTTCGGAATCTGCTACATCTACTCTAGCCACATTATAGGATCGCAGTACTTCGATAAGCTCGTAAGCAATTACCGTTCTGGCAAACCCACGGTACCCCGCCTTTTGCGTATCGGTTACTGACTCCGTGTTATCTAAAGACTCCAATAAAATATTGGCGTTCTTTATAGACACATATCGGCCTCCCCAGGGAGCGGTAGAATAAAAAGAGTTATTATCCAAAGAAGCACCGTTAGCTCCTAGTAAATCTCCCGTATTTCGTGGATCTGCGTCAAAAAGATACAATTCTCTTGCCATGGTTCCAGAACCTGTGGTCTGGATGGCCAATCCATTTCGCATAGCCGACTCTACCCCTACTATTAAATTGTTTAATTGATTTTGAGAGGCATTTGTAAGCACTCCTTCTAAACTTGGTCTGTTCGGATCTACCTGTTCATCAAAAGAACAAGAAGTACCGCATAGTAATGCCAAAAAAGCAACTACCGCTATAGACCCTTTTGCTATATATCTGTTTTTAATTTTCATTGCTTTCATCTTTTTAGAAGTTAACATTTAGGTGCAAATAAAACTGCTTGGTGCTCGGAAAAGGAGTAACCTCTATTCCCGAAGACAAACCTGCACCACCATTGGTAGAGGTTTCTGGATCGTAACTGCTATAGTCTGTAATGGTAAAAATATTTCTACCAGATACCCCAATTTTAATACCAGAAACGGTATCTCCAAAGAAATCCATAGCATTCTGAGGCAAGTTGTAATAAATAGCCGCCTCTCTAAGTCTTAAATAACCCGCTGGTTCTATAAAACGCGTAGCTACAAAACCCAAAGCAGCTCTGTCTTGTCCTGCTTGGGTTTCCAAATCGGGTGTAGTACCTCCTAAATCCGTTAATAGTTTAGAAAGGTTGATATTTTCTCCCCCATTCTTCCATTGCAGCAAGAAGTTTACATCCCAATTCTTGGCAATGGTAAAGCTGTTGTTAAAAGCCATTTGAAAATCCGGCTCCACATTACCAATCTGTGTTGGTACCCCATCCACATTTCCTGCCAATTGGGTTACTGGTTGTCCTTCTTCAATAAAGAAGGTTCCTAACCCCAGTCCAAAACCGGCGCCAGGTTGTGGAAAAGCAGGCACTTCTAAGCGCGTTACTTCGGAACGGTTGAACCAAAAACTTAGATTGGCATTCCAAGAAAAATTCTCAGAACTAAACGGATTAATACTGGCTCCTATTTCTAAACCATAGTTTTTAAGATCGGCTAAGTTGGTAGTTTCCGAAGCAAAACCAGAAGAAGATGGTAAGGCTCTACTTAAAAGCAGATCGTTTACGTTTCTATTGTAGTAAGACACTTCTAACCCTAACTTATTACCAAAAAGCCCGGCATCAAAACCTATTTCAAATTCTGTGGAGGTTTCTGGCTCAATATCCGGATCTCCTTTTAAAGCATTGATAGAAGATCCTCCATTGCCTCCTATACCTACTTGGTTAAGACCCGTAAAGGCAGAACCAAAACCACCAGAAGAACCAGTTTCACCATAGGCTGCTCTAAGCTTTAACCTACCAATAAGTGCATCCTGATTCCAGAAATCAAAGTTGTTTAAATTTACTGCTAAAGAAGCCTTTGGAAAGCCATAGAACTCATTGGGATCACCGTTCAGCGTAGATTTATCAATTCTGTATCCAACGGTACCAATGAACTGATCCTTATAGTTTCCTTCTAGCTGTCCAAAATATCCAAATTCTTTAATTATAAAAGTGTTTTGTGTAATAGCCTGTGCTGAACCCTGACTTAAATTTGTCTGGTTTGGAATCAGCTGTGTGGCTTGATTAAAAACCAAATCGCCTTGTTGTTCCAAATAAGAAATACCTGCTTGCGTAGTAAAAGCCAAATCGCCTTCCATGGCATCGTGATTCCAAACGGCAATTCCTTGATAGTTGTAGTTGGTAAAATTATTTTTACCCACTCCGATAAATCCGTTTTGATTCCCACGCTGCGCCTGATGCGTTTCGGGAACATATACATAAGTCTCGTTGGCCAAGAAATCAACACCACCGTTAAAAATTAATCGCACCCTATCGGTGTCTCCTCTTAATAAATTAGTAGTGAATTTCATTCCCTGAATAAAACGGTTATTCGTATCTTCATTAACCGCATTATCTCTTACAAAAATTGGATTCCCTGTGTAATTTGGATTGTCTGGATAGTTCCCGTTTGCATCTGGAAACTGATTAATCCATGGTCTAGTAAAAGCCAAGGTATATCCAAAACTTAAACCTCCTTCATTCTCGTTTCCTGTAAAACTTCTACTAGAATTACTTTGTACATAATTAGAAGAAGCAGAAAATTCAAAAGTATCCGAAATGCGGTGATCTATATTGGCTCTAATCGAAAAACGCTCAAAGCCAGTATTTCTGATAATTCCCGCCTCATCTCTGTACGACGTTCCTACATAGAACTTTGTTTTATCGTTTCCACCGCTAGCACTTAAACGCGTATCTGTAATAAAACCCGTTTCTCCATAAATCTCATCTTCGTAATCTATAAGACCTCCATTAGCGATTGCCTGATTAAATAAATCTACCTCAGCAGCTCCGAAAGCAGCCTCCACACTAGCAGCAGTCCAATCTCTAAGTCCTAATCTTCTAATAATGGTATTAAATCCTGTATCCTGACTAAATTTAATAGCTGTTTTTCCTTGTTTACCGCGCTTGGTGGTAATAATAACTACACCAGCGTTGGCTCGCGTACCATAAATAGCAGCCGCAGAAGCACCTTTAAGTACTTCAATATTTTCAATATCGTTTGGGTCTAAATCCGCAATACGGTTCGAAGAATTTTCTTCATTCCCTCGGTTAGCTCCTGAGGCGAAACGTAAGCCTGATGGAATTTCGGCATTGTTTACATAAACTCCATCCACAATATAAAGCGGTTGGTTGTTTCCATTAATGGAAGAGATACCACGTAGACGTAAGGCAAAACCACCTCCTGGTGCTCCAGAAGATGAAGTAATGTTTACCCCTGTTAGTTTTCCATACAGTGCGCCATCTAAGGTACTTTGCGTAGTTGTACCTACCAGCTCCTCTGAGGAGACTGTAGCAACAGCGTTGGCCAAGTTACTTCGTTTTATAGAAGATCCTAAACCCGTTACCACTACTTCATCCAAACCAGTAGCAGATTCTCCTAAAGAAACATTTAAGGTAGTGGGACCAGTGACTTCCATTTCTTTACTCTCATAACCCAGCGAGGAAAATACCAACGTAGCTGGGAAATTATCTACCGTAATTTCATAATTTCCATCAAAATCAGAAGTGGTTCCGGTAGATGTTCCTTTAATCACCACATTTACACCAGCTAAGGGTCCTCCATAACTGGCATCTGCTACATTTCCTTTTACTACCCCTTGCGCCACAATGCAAATGGGTGTTAATAACAGAAATAAAGACAGCATGTTTTTACATAAGCTTTTTTTCATATTCATATATTTTAATTGTCGTTCTTGTTAAAAATACAGAAGATTTATTAATTTTTTGTTAATTATATAAAATTTGTAGCTAAATACATCGTAAAAAATTGATCCCCAGAATACTAGTATATGTTTTCTGCTTCGCTTGATACTTCTTACATTTGCGGTCACTATAACAAGGTATCATAGATGTATAGAAGTCATAGCTGTGGAGAACTAAGAACTTCGGATATTGCTAAAGAAGTAACGCTATCTGGTTGGGTTCAAAAAGTAAGAGATAAAGGTTTTGTAGCCTGGGTTGATCTGCGAGATCGATATGGTATTACGCAACTTGTTTTTGATGAGGAACGTTCTACTTCCGCCTTAATGGAACAAGCTAGAGGGCTTGGTCGCGAGTTTGTGATACAGGCCAAAGGAACCGTAATTGAACGCGCCTCTAAAAATCCTAACATCCCTACGGGAGCTATTGAAATTCTAGTTTCCGAAGTTACCGTTTTAAATAAGGCGCTTACTCCACCCTTTACCATAGAGGATGAAACAGATGGAGGAGAGGACCTCCGTATGAAATTTCGGTATTTAGATATTAGGAGAGACCCTGTAAAGCAAAATCTTATGTTTCGGCATAAGGTAGCTATGGAGGTACGAAAGCACCTTTCTGAAAATGGGTTTATAGAAATAGAAACCCCATATCTGATTAAATCGACGCCAGAGGGGGCTCGTGATTTTGTTGTACCTAGCCGCATGAATGCAGGACAGTTTTACGCCTTGCCGCAATCTCCACAAACATTTAAACAGCTTTTAATGGTTGGAGGTATGGACAAGTACTTTCAGATTGTAAAGTGTTTTAGAGATGAGGATCTACGCGCCGATAGACAGCCTGAGTTTACACAAATAGATTGCGAGATGGCTTTTGTAGAGCAAGAAGACATTCTTCAGACATTTGAAGGTCTTACCCAACATTTACTTCAAGAAATTCATGGGGTTGTCCCTTCAAAATTTCCAAGAATTACCTACGATGAAGCCATGCAGAAATACGGGAATGATAAGCCCGACATTCGTTTTGGAATGGAGTTTGGCGAACTAAACGCAGTGGCCCAGCATAAAGATTTTAATGTTTTTAATAGTGCTGATTTGGTAGTAGGTATAGCCGTTCCTGGAGCCGCATCCTACTCCCGAAAAGAAATAGATGCCATAATAGATTGGGTAAAACGCCCGCAGCTAGGTGCCAAAGGAATGGTATATGTAAAATGTAACGAAGATGGTAGCTATAAATCTTCGGTAGACAAGTTTTATGATCAACAAGACCTAGCCCAATGGGCTTGCGTAACTAACGCAAAAGCTGGAGACCTTATCTGTGTACTATCTGGAGCAGTTAATAGTACCAGAACACAACTTAGTGCCTTACGTATGGAATTTGCAGAACGCCTTGGGTTACGAAAAGCAGATGAGTTTGCACCCCTTTGGGTAATTGATTTTCCGCTCTTAGAATTGGATGAAGAAACCGGGCACTTTCACGCTATGCATCACCCCTTTACCTCCCCTAAACCAGGGCAGTTGGAACTTTTAGACACAGACCCGGCTGCGGTAAAAGCAAATGCATATGACTTGGTCCTCAACGGAAACGAAATAGGCGGAGGTTCTATCCGTATTCACGATAAAGAAACCCAGGCCGTAATGTTTAAACATTTAGGGTTTACACCAGAAGAAGCAAAAGCGCAATTTGGGTTTTTAATGGATGCTTTTCAATATGGTGCTCCTCCCCATGGCGGTATTGCTTTTGGTTTAGATCGTTTAGTGGCTATTTTAGGAGGGCAAGAAACCATTCGCGATTTTATTGCTTTTCCAAAGAATAACAGCGGTAGAGATGTAATGATAGACGCTCCTGCAGCTGTAGACCAGGAACAACTTAAAGAACTTAGTCTAAAGCTAGATATAAAAGCTTAAGCGTATAACAGCTCCGTACCTTAAGAGCGTATGCCAAATGGTTTTACAAAAACTTCCGTACTTTAATACGTGAAAATCTTGTATATATACCATGTCTAACCAAACCAAAACCGTACTTACTCGTTTTTTAAAGTGGAGGTATAAACATATCTCTAACAAAACATTTACCAATATTCTTAGTGTAGCTGTTGGTTTATTAGCTGGGCTAGCAGCCGTAAGCCTCAAAAATATTACCTATGGCATTGAGGAATTGCTAGAAGGAGGTATTATTTTTTCGGAAAATCAATTGTATTTTATTCTTCCCATTGTTGGGCTAACCTTAGTTTATTTGTACGTAAAATACGTGTACAAAAAGAAATTAGAACATGCTGTACCTTCCATTCTGTTTGCCATATCCAGAAAAAAGAGCATAATTAGTATTAGAAAAATATATACCCCATTGGTTACGGCCACCCTAACCGTTGGTTTTGGAGGGTCTGTTGGCTTACTGGGACCCGCTATAGCGTCGGGTTCTGCCATTAGTTCTAATTTTGGAAGGTTATTTCATGTGGATACAAAAACAAAATCCTTACTTATCGCCTGTGCCTCTGCCGGGGCAATTGCTTCCATTTTTCAATCGCCTATTGCCGCTATTATTTTTGCTGTAGAAGTGTTTAGTCTAGATCTTACTATGCTCTCTGTACTCCCGCTTTTATTAGCTTCCATATCTGGTGTACTAACCTCCTATTTTTTTCTAGGAAACGAAACCCTTTTCAACTTTGAACTTAGTGATGAATTTCAGGTGAAAGACACGCTATTCTATGTTGTTTTGGGGGTAGGAACTGCCATATCTTCTATTTATTTTACCAAAATGTACTTTGGCATTCTGAAATTCTTTACTCGTTTTAAAAGTCCTAAATACAAGCTGCTAGTTGGTGGTCTTACTATTGGAGCCATGTTGTATTGTATTCCCCCACTTTACGGAGAAGGCTTTGGCTTTATTAATGACCTGCTTCAGGGAAATCATATCCAGGCCTTAGGCAAAACTCCTGTAGATGCCTATACACATAAAATTTGGGTCGTCATTGCTTTACTTTTTGGCATTACTATTTTTAAGGCTATTGCCATGACCACTACATTTGCTGCTGGTGGTGCAGGAGGTATTTTTATTCCTACTATGGTAATGGGAAGTGCCTTAGGTAACGTAGTAGCAAAAATAATTAATAACCTAGGTTTAGGTTTTGATGTAAGTGAAAGTAATTTTACCCTTATTGGCATGGCCGGACTCATAGCCGGGGTGTTACATGCACCTTTAACGGCTATTTTCCTAATTGCAGAGATTACCGGGGGTTATGAACTCTTTGTTCCTTTAATGATTACCGCAGCCATTTCTTATTTACTTACTAAAAATACGATTGATCACACCATTTACACTCGGGAGCTGGCCAAGCAAGGAGCGTTAATTACGCATAATAAAGATCAAACAGTACTTACCCTAATGCAGCTAGACGATGTGATTGAGCAAAACTTTAAAACAGTAACTGCAGCTACTAGTTTAGGCGATATGTTACATGAGTCCGTAACTACCTCTACGAGAAATATTTTTCCTGTAATAGATGAACACTACACCTTAGTAGGTATTGTTTTACTAGACGATATTAGGGAGTTTATGTTTGATACTACCCTCTATAAAACCACCTTAGTAGAAACCTTTATGCAGCATGTACCAGAAT
>CAZWVO010000020.1:0-11560 GCA_964637535.1 uncultured Flavobacteriaceae bacterium | reverse complement strand
GCACCACTATCAGAGCCTGCTAAAATACCTACACCTGCCTTATTTAGCGCAGTAGTTAGCGCTCCAAAAAAAGTATCTAATGCCTTTCTATTCGCAATGGTTTCTGCAGATGATTGCGCTACTCTTTTAATTCTACCTTCATAAGTAGCAATAATTTTTGGACTCATATAATTCAAATACGGATCATTAGTATGGTCCACTTCATCCAGATAACTGAGTGTTTTTCCAATATGCAAGGTGGGCACTACAAATACATTGTTTTCTTTTAATATGGAAAAGGTTTGTTCTGCAGTGGCTGGGTTATAGCCATCTTGTAATAAGGGCATGGCCTGCCAGAACCCTATTTTTTTCTCATTTAATTGTTTGGTTACTGCCAGCTCGTTAGCGGCGCAACCTTTCATAATATAATAGAGGTGTTCAATAGCATCAATACCATTAGTTACAGTTTCATTTAAGGTTACGGTAAAAGGCATATGTCCAGAGGTTATTAAGCCTCTTTCTTCTGCCTTTTTTAGCGTGGCTAGATAGGTTTTACCAGCTATTTTACTGTCGTAGAGTTTTACAAAATCGGTATTAAGGTTTTGCAATGAATCTAGGGCAGTATCAATATCTTCTGCTGTTTCAACGGCTAAGGAGCCTGCCCAAGTACCTCCAGGGCCGTCAATTTTAGGCCCTGAAGTAAATATTGTTGGTCCTGCTAAGGTTTGTTCCTCTATGGCTTTATTCCAATCCAAAATACTTGTGGTTAGGTCTCCGCCAGCATCTCTAACGGTAGTAATACCATTTGCGAGAAAGAGTTTTAGAAAATTTTTATTGTCGTCAATAAGATGGTCACCACCTCTAAAATGTACATGATTGTCCCAAAATCCAGGTAATATATATTTATCCGAAGCATCTATTGTATTCTTTGCAGTATAGAATAACAAGGAGTCTGGAGCTATTACTTGCTTAACTTTTCCATCATCTATTAAAATAATGGCTTTCTTAATGCTACCTGTTTGTAAGTCAATAACATTACCGTCTACAACGGCTAGGTCTACATCAATTTTATGTTTTTTTTCCTTTTGGCAACCAAGCACTACTACAGCAATTAGAAGAAGGTATAAAAGATTTTTATATGTGATCATGTGTAGAGTTATTGTTACTATACTAATGCGTAATAGGTGCTAATCGATTTATGTTATTTTTTAGGAAGGATTACTTTTCGTTCCTTAAGATTATATTTATCACCTTCTTGTAAAAAATAGAACAAATTGCCTTTGGTTGGGAGCTGTTTTAATTGACTTCCTTCCCTAGACCAGAAGGTGCCATCATAGATAAGTACCTTGCTTTTCCCCAATACTTCAAAGGTATTTCCATGTACAATCATTGCTGTACTTTCATCTATACCAATACCCAATAATTCTGGTTTGTTCTTTAAGATAGTAAACATATCAAACTGTCTGTTACGTGCCAATACATGCTGATCTATAGCCACATTTTTAATAAAGCCAAAGCCTACTTCATGATCGCCCATCATAATCTGATTATTTTTGGTATCTCCTCGTGCCAAGTAGGAACCCTGAATAGTTGCTCCTGCAGAGGAACCTGCAATTACTCCACCTCTGTTTAATACTTCCCAAAGCAGTTTTTCAGTTTTTGTCCCAGCATAGGCATCTACCAATCGCCATTGTCTTCCTCCTCCAAACCAAACGCCTTTGGCATTTTTAAGAGGGGCGTTAAAACGATCTGTATTAGCCTCCTTTGGATCTTTTGTATGCAGCATGCTTACCTTGGTAGCACCATAATCTCGTAAGCGTTTAACAAAACCAGCATTCTCATTATAGTGATCTCTTCCAGACGCGGTAGGAATGAAGACAATAGGCGCATCCAACCCGCCAGCTAGTGCTATAAATTTTTTAATAATTTCATCCCCAGCTCGGCCACCACCAACAATAACCAAAGACCCTTTTTCTGGCCCAGTGGTTACCACTTTAGCGGTATTGTCCTGAGCTGCTGCGTTAAGTACAAAAAAGGTACATATTGCGAATAGTATATTTCTTAATTTCATAAGTATTGTTTTGAGTTATCTGCCGCCATTTCTGTATTTTACATTAGCTTGGCTTAGCCGTATTATTTCTATTATTCTCTTTTCTCTTGTTGCCTGCCTTTTGGCTTGGTTTAACCAATAGAGATAGCCCTTTTGTTGTCCTTTGGTAAATTTCTTATAATTTTTAAAGGCTAAAGTGTTTCCATTAAAAGCAAGCTGTAAATCTTGCGGAATAACTCCTTTTTCTACCGCGTCTAAGGCGGTCCAAGAGCCGTTTTTTTTGGCTATTGTAATAGCGGCCAACCCGCTACTGTGCATAAGCCCTTCCTTTTTAAGTGTTTTAATATGATCTTTATTTACTTTACTCCAAACACTCTTTGGTTTTCTCTTGCAAAAATACTGTCTTCGTTTTCCATTCCCCAAGCTTTTTACGGTACTATCTATCCAACCATAACATAAGGCAACACGTACGGCTTCTTCCCATCGCATACTTTCTTTTGGGTGAGCTACCGCATAAAAGATGAGGTAAATACCTGAAGAATGGACATGATTATCATGCAACCATTCTTGCCATTCACGAGTGTTCTTAAAATAATATTCTGGAGTATCTTGGTTCAAAAAATTAAGATTTGCTTGCTTTTTCTTTTTTTATTTCAGGCTGATGATTTACGGTAAAATTAAAGATGTCTGTTCTGTTGTAATGCCCGTTTACATCAAAATCTAGTTTGCTTTGAGTGATTTGGTCTAAGTCTAAATCTGCAATTAACACTCCTGATGCTCCAAATAAAGGCCCTTTAATAATATCTCCTAAGGGAGATACGATAAGGCTTCCTCCGGGACATATGTTTTCTTTTTCATTTGTAACCAGATGCTGATACCGCTCTGGATACATGTCTCTTGTAAAATATTGATTGCAGGCCAACACAAAACATCTTCCTTCTAAGGCAATATGTTGCATACTTGCAGTCCATTGTGTTCTTGAATCTGCAGTTGGAGCAATATACAGTTCTACACCTTTTTGATACATGGCCATACGGGCAAGAGGCATATAATTTTCCCAACAAATAAGTCCGCCCAACTTTCCAATTTTAGTGTCAAAAGTAACTAAAGAATCTCCTGCTGCTTCAGCCCATATAAGACGTTCTGTACCCGTAGGCTTTATTTTTCGATGAACACCTAGGAGTCCGTCGGTAGGAGATATATAGGCCATCGAACAGTATAAACTTCCGTTTGCGGCCATACGTTCCGTAACACCTATTACCAAATAGACCTTATTCTTTTTTGAAATCGTTTCTAAGCGTTTTAGATCTGTACTCTCAAAATCAATGCTATTTTCATAGAAACTAGTATACAGTTTTCTTCCTTCTTCGGTTCTTCTACCCACTACTGCACCAAAGGAGAAACCTCTTGGATAACCAGGAACAAAAGATTCAGGAAAAACCAGAAGCTCGCACCCTTGTTGGGCATATGTCTTGGTAAGCTCGCTTACCTTATCTAAGGTTTTTTCTTTATCAAAAAAAACCGGACTCTCTTGCACTAAACCTACTTTTACTTTCATGGGATACCGTTGTTAAAGAATATGCTAAAATTGTTTCTAGTAACAATACGTATTACTTAATTTGGTCTAGAAAAGGTTTCATCTCTAAAAGGGTAATATCATTTCGTTTTCGTAGCTCTCTAAGAAACCATCCCTTATGGCCAGCTCCATAAATAATTAACATACGCTTTCCCTTGTTGCGATGCTTTTCAATAGCTTTTTCAATATTCCAATAGTGCGCAATATTAATATTCTCCCAGCCGCCTAGACCAAGCTCTTCATTAAAAAGTCTATTGTACTCCTGTAATGCAATATCTTGAATACTATCATAGGCGTCGGTATGTATAAAGTAAGGGTCATTTACTTTTCCTGTGGCTTTATACGCTTCACTGGACCGTCTATTTGCTTCTTGGTAAGCTTTCCAATCTTCAACTCTGGAACTGTCTTGGCTAATAGCTCTCAGTTTTGCACTGCGTTCTTGTGCCATAATTTGAGTCCACCCTGCGGTAGGGATAATCTCAAAATTCAATTCTTTCATTAGTGGAAAAGCAACATCAGTATACTCCGGAAAACGCATTACTCGAGGTTCGGAAATACTGTCGTCTCGTTCAAACCCGGCAAGCGCTTCTTCAAAACGGTTTGGAGGTATTTCTGCAAGGATATAATCGGGTTTAATAACCCGAAAAAGACGTTCCAAATAGGCCGTGTTATATACAGAGTCGGTTAAATGACCACTGTGAATTGCACCTAGAACTAGTACTTCGGTTTTAGTTTCGGGATGAACTGTTTTTTCGTTTTTGTCTGTACAACCTATAAGGGCAATAAAAAGAATGGCAGCTAGGAAGTATTGAAGGGTATTTTTCATCATTTTATGTCATTAATAAGTTTATGATATTTTTTATAGGTTGTAGTTCTGTGGTATGGGTAGTAATGGATTCTAAAACGCTACTGCCTACAACCTTAAAGTTCTGTTGAAGGGCTTTTATACAGTTTTCTGCCTCTTTAATTTTTACCCCGTGAGGCACCTGATAATAGGTTTTATCATAATCTAAAGGGTCTAGACAATCAAAATCGAAATGTACATACAGTTGTTTTATGTTTTTAGATTTCAGGGTAGCTATTAAATCTTCAATATCTACTGTTTTAGGATGATAGATGTTGCCTTTATCTATGCGCAGTTGTTCTTCTGGGTCAATATCGCGAAGCCCTACATAATGAATCTGATCTTCGGAGATGGGTTCAAACAGAAGAGGTTCCATTTCTTCTTCCCCCTCTCCCAAAAGCGTTCGTAACGGCATTCCATGAAAATTGCAACTGGCAGAGTCACATGGCCGGTTAATATCTGCATGGGCGTCAAACCAAATAACGCCAAGATTACTGTACTTCTGGTTTAGGTAAGAAACAGGCACTATTTCTAAACCACAATCCCCACCAATAATTTGAAGCGTCTTAGGTTGTTTTTTCGCTAAATGATCTTTTAAACGCATTAACTGTTCTGTAATAGCAGCGTAATTATTGATATGATACTTTTTTTGATTGGATAGCCCCGAAGGTAAATTGGAAAGGGGAATATGTTCAAAGTCGGCGTCAGCTACGTACTTCAATACTGTGGCAGCACCAGTTTCAATATTTTGGCCCGTGCCAGAACCCTGCCATTGCGGAAAATAAATTTTCAAAATAGTTTTTTAATAGGATCACAAAAATTTAGCAGCTTAGGCTAAATTTTATAATTCGTTTTAATAGTCGCCTAAATTTAAAGAAAGTAAATTAAGAAGTTGAGTTTTTCATAATGTAATCACAAATTTATCCTGATTCAAATTAAAAAGTTAACTTACCATATGGTATTAAAATTTGTTGAAATGAAAAAAATAATCCTAGGGGTACTAATAATAGGTATCGTATTCGCAGTAGGGTGTGGAAACCCAAAAAGAAAAGGAGTGCCAAAAGTATTGGTGTTTTCTAAAACCATGGGCTTCCAACATAGCTCTATTCCTGCGGGTATTGCGGCTATTCAGAAACTAGGCTTAGAAAATGGTTTTGAAGTAGATACAACGTCTAATGCACAATTTTTTGAAGAAGACTCTTTACGAACCTATAGTGCGGTCATTTTTATGAGTACTACTGGCGATGTGTTGGATCATGTACAAGAAGCTAGTTTTGAGCGATATATTCAGGCAGGCGGTGGCTATGTAGGCATACACGCTGCTTCTGATACAGAATATGATTGGAATTGGTATGGGAAATTAGTTGGAGGTTATTTTCAAAGCCATCCAAACGGAACTCCAGAAGCCAAGTTTACAATTACTGATAAAACTTTTGGAGCAACTAATTTTTTTAATGAAACTACATGGACCCGTTCCGATGAACTGTATAATTTTAAGAAACTGAACCCCAAGGTTAACGTATTACTAACGGTAGATGAAGAAAGCTATGAAGGAGGAGAAAATGGGGACTACCATCCTATGAGCTGGTATCATGATTATGACGGCGGACGTGCATTTTATACTGCTCTTGGGCATACGGAAGAAACCTTTGAAGAAGCTTTGTTTCTAAAACATCTAGCAGGAGGTATAGCCTATGCTATAGGAGCGAATGAAGAACTAGATTATACTAAAGCGGTTACGCAATTGCCCCCAGATACAGATCGATTTAGTAAAAAGACTTTAACCACAGGGCAATTTTTTGAGCCTACAGAAATGACCGTTCTTCCAGATAATGATGTGCTCATTGCGCAAAGACGAGGAGAGTTACTATTATATGAAGCAGAAACCCAAGAAGTTACGCAGGTCGGCTTTTTAGATGTATACTATAAAACGCTAAATACCCCTGGTGTTAATGCGGAAGAAGGATTTATGGGCATACAAAAAGATCCTGATTTTGCGAATAACCATTGGATCTATGTATACTATAGTCCTTCAGGAGATAAATGGATTAACCGCTTATCGCGTTTTAAATTTGAAAATGACATCTTTGATAAAAGCTCGGAACAAGTGATTCTTGAGGTAGAAAGTCAACGCGAAATTTGCTGTCATACAGGAGGCTCCATTGCCTTTGGGCCTGGAGGATTGCTGTATTTGTCTACAGGAGATAATGCTACTCCTTTTAATGAAAAGAAGGCAAAATATGTGAACAATGGATATGCTCCTTTAAACGATATTCCAGGACACGAACAGTATGATGCTGCAAGAACTTCTGGAAACACAAATGATTTAAGGGGAAAAATTCTAAGAATACAAGTAAATGACGATGGGTCTTATGACATTCCTAAAGGAAATTTATTTCCTATAGGTACTGCAAAAACACGTCCGGAAATATATACTATGGGGCATCGTAACCCCTATAGAATATCTGTAGATCCTAAAAATGGGTATGTGTATTGGGGAGATGTGGGTCCGGATGCTAGAGTAGATAATTTAGATACTCGAGGCCCCATGGGCTATGACGAAATGAATCAGGCACGCGAGGCCGGTAATTTTGGTTGGCCGTTTTTTATAGGCGATAACTTTCCTTATGTGGACTATGATTATGAAACCGGAGAGAGTGGTGCAGCTTTTAATCCAGAAAAACCCATTAATAATTCTAGAAATAATACGGGCTTAAAGGAATTGCCTAAGGCTATGCCGGCCTACGTCTATTACCCATATGGTGAAACAACGGAGTTCCCTCAGGTAGGGAGTGGCGGCCGAAACGCTATGGCCGGACCTGTGTACTATGCAGATTTGTATCCAGATAATCCAAATTTACCCGATTATTATGACGGAAAAGTAATTATTTATGAATGGATGCGTGGATGGATGAAAGCAGTTACCCTTGACGATGATGGAGCTTACAGTAAAATGGAGCCCTTTGCACCAGAAATAAAGGTAAGCAACCTTATGGACGTAGAAATGGGACCTGATGGTAGGGTATATCTATTGGAATATGGTAGGGCTTGGTTTCAAAAAAATGATGATTCTGCCTTAAGTTATATTGAATACAATGGAGGAAACAGGCCTCCTCTAATAGATTCTTTTATTGTTGATAGGACCTCGGGTAGTTTACCCCTCTCCGTAACAGCTACGGTAGAAGCTAGAGATAGAGAGAAAGATGCTATACGTTATGTTTGGGATTTAGGTAATGGCGAGACTAAAGAAACTACTGAACCAAAACTAAGTTATACGTATGAAAACGCTGGAGAATACAAAATTGCAGTATCGGTACAGGACGATAAGGGAGAAGTTGCTCAGAGCACCATAGTACCCGTTGTTGCTGGAAACTCTAGACCAGAATTAGATATTGCCATTACGGGAGGGAATAGTTCCTTTTTTATTGGAGGTACGCCGGTAGGGTACAAGGTATCTGTTACTGATCCAGAAGATGGTGCGGCAATAGACCCAGAACGCATATTTGTCTCTGTAGACTATTTAGAAAGTATGGATAAGGTGAGCATGTCTTTAGGGCATCAACAAGTTTCTGCGGCGGTAACAGGAAAGTCTTTAACACAAGGAATGGATTGTAAATCGTGCCATAAGGAAGATGGTGCGTCTATTGGCCCTAGCTATTTGGCTGTATCCGAAAAATATAAAGACGATCCTAATATGCTAAGTTATATCCGTAAAAAGATTGTAGAAGGGGGTAGCGGAGTATGGGGAGAAGTTACCATGGCAGCTCACCCTAATATTACAGCGGATGAATCTAGACAAATAGCCTTGTACATTCAATCATTAACAGCAGACAAGGTACCTTCTTTACCTGCAGAAGGCACGGTAATGCCAGAACCGCAGCAGGGTGCTAATATTATGGTACTTACTGCAAGTTATACAGATGAAGGTAAAGGAGATGCTATTCCGTTAACTGGATCTACCTCGGTAAGTTTGCAGAGTAGTACAGTACCTTTTACGCCCAATACAACAGTAGAAGGATTTACGGCGGTTACCTTTAATGGAATGGATTTGTTAGTAACACCTCCTACTAATGGCTGGTTTGTTCTAGAAGATATTGATTTAACAGGTGTAAAAACGGTGGTCGTCGGAGCCGGGTGGCAAGAGGCCCCTACCGTTCCTGTAGACTTTGAAATGCGCTTAGATTCTCCAGAAGGGAAAGTTATTGGAAAGGGAACATTAGAACCACCAGGGCCAGGAGCTCCGGGAGGTGCTATTATACTTCCTTTGCAAGAGACGATAAATGGAAAAACAAAGGCTATTTATTTTGTACATGTCCCTAGAGAAGGTATTACGAGAGATGGAATTCTTGCGCTTACCAATGTTACTTTTAATTAATTCGGGAAGTGTATTGCAGGAATAGATTACATATAAGCTCATCCAAAATTTTTAATAAAGGATTTTTTGGGTGAGCTTTAGTTTATTTTTTGCGTATTAATGTAAAAGCCATCGTCTACTTTAAAACTACCAGCTGTAGTATCTAATTCCTGCGTTTGCCACTCTTTTGTAGGAAACAACCAACTGTCTGCGTTTACTATTTTAATAGGCATGTCAAAACCTTTAACAATGTTCACATAACGGTATTTTATGGTCGTTCCCTGCACTTCATACTCTAGGGTCGGAATCATTTTAGTACGTAAATACTGATTGAAAAAAGCCGATAAATTCTTGTCACTTTTTTTGCTGATGTAATCTTCTATTTGTTTTGTGGTTACCGTTTTATGATAAAACTCTTGGTTTAATCCTCTCAATATTTGTCGCCATTTCTCATCATCTTCTATTAATTGCCTTAACGTATGGAGCATATTGGCGCCCTTGTAATACATATCGCTAGAACCAGAATTATTCACATTGTACTGGCCAATGATAGGGCGGTCATTTTGGATATTGGCACGAGTGCCTATCACATAGGCTGCAGACGCCTCTTTTCCATAATAATAATCTAAAAAGAGATTTTCAGAGTAGGCTGTAAAGCTTTCATGGATCCACATATCGGCCATGTCTTTATAGGTAATGTTATTGGCAAACCACTCATGCCCCGCTTCGTGAATAATAATAAAATCGAACTTTAACCCCCATCCCGTATTGGATAAATCGCGGCCCAAATAGCCTTTCTTATATTGATTTCCATAGGTTACGGAGCTTTGGTGTTCCATTCCTAAGTACGGAACTTCTACCAGTTTAAAACTGTCTTCATAAAAAGGGTAGGGTCCAAACCAATGCTCAAATGCCTTCATCATTTTTGGTGTGTCTGTAAAATGCACTTTGGCTTTTTCTAAATGATCTCTTAGTACGTAGTAATCCAAATCTAAGGTGCCTTTTTCTCCCTGATACTTTTCTTCAAAATGAACATAATCGCCAATATTTACATTTACTCCATAATTGTTGATCGGATTTTTTACATACCAATGCCAAGTTTTGGTATTTGCGTGATCCTCCACACTTTTAAGTCGCCCATTAGAAACATTCATCAAGTTTTTGGGTACCTCCACACTAATAGCCATACTATCTACTTCATCATACATATGATCTTTATTGGGCCACCATACACTGGCGCCTAAACCTTGACAAGAAGTAGCCACAAAAGGATTGCCATTGGCATCTTCTTTCCAAGAAAAACCCCCATCCCAAGGGGCCCTAACTGCTTCTTTTGGCGCTCCAGAATAATAAACAATGAGCTCATTTATAGCCCCTTTTTTCTGATTCTTTTTCAATTGTACAAAATGGGCATTCCCATTTGAGGTAAAAGCTACTTCCTTTCCGTCTTGTTCAATCTTTTCTATTGTTAATGGAGGTTGTAAATCTACCTGCAACACTTGTTGTTCTTTTAGAACGGTATATCTAATCGTGTTACTGCCTTTTATGGTTTTGGTATCTGGGTCTACCGCAATATTGAGATGATAAAAATTGAGGTCCCACCAACTGCGTTCAGGAGTGATACTGCCTCTTAAAGTATCTTGTTCCGTAAATTGTGCTTGTGCATACAGGATTCCAAAGCAAATAAAGAGGATAAGATGACCTATTTTTGATTTATAGACTTTCATTTTATTCAGCATTAGTATGGACAAAATTAGATAGACCTTCCTTTTGGAAGGTTAGAAGCATTACTATATCATCTAATTTTATACTAGGATTATCTAAAAATTGCGTTTGGAAATACTACCGGACTTTCATGTCCATTAGCACCCACAGCAGCTACTCCAAAGAAATAATTATCAATTACGATGCCATCTAAGGTAAACTCAGAAACATCTCCAACGTATCTGCTATTATCCCAGGTAGGAGAGGTAGTATCTCTCCAATAAATTTTATAACCTACAGCTCCATCTACTTTGGTCCATTTAAATTTGGCAGAAGGTTCTACAATTCCTCCAATTTTAACCTCTTTAGGTACTGGGGGTGCCCAAGCTAGAGAAGCCATGTTAATAGCATTTACAGCTGTTAACTTTTTAGCGTACTCAAAATTTACATGTTCCAATACATCTCCGTAGTTGATACCATTTTCTGTTCTAATGTCTTGATGTTGTTGCGTATAATTTTCATGAGATTCCATAATTCGAATACCCGCATATCCAGCATCATTAAAAGGACGATGATGACCTCCACGTCCAAAACGATCTAGTCTATAAATCATCGTAGGATTCATTTCTGGCATATAGGTCTTTGTGTTTTTGTGCACGTAGCGCGCTAGTTGACGGGAAATACCATCTACTTCTCCTCCATAAAAACGGCGTGCACGACGTTGATTTTCAGTTTCATTGGCTGGGACTGGTTCTGAGAAGATTCTAAAATCGCGATTGCTAATTACACCATCCACTCCTTTAATATTTCCAATCATATCATTATTAAAAATGCCAATAATATCCCAGTCTTCGGCTTTCATTTTTTTCACTAATCCTTGACCTCCAAAAAGACCCTGCTCTTCTCCAGATAAACCAAGATAAATAATACTACTTTCAAATTGGTACTTGGATAAGACTCGTGCAGCTTCTATGGTACCAGCCATTCCACTAGCATTGTCGTTTGCACCTGGAGAATCAGAGGTGAAATCAGTTGGATCACTAACTCTAGAAT
>CAZWVO010000019.1:0-11820 GCA_964637535.1 uncultured Flavobacteriaceae bacterium | reverse complement strand
TTTTTAAGGCGTAACCCCTCTTCATTATTATCCGACCAGAAATACACATCTAACAGTGCTGCATACCCATCTTCATAGAGCGGATATTTTCGGATGGCCTCCTTAAGAACATCAGTAGCTTTGGAATATTCCTTTTTCCAACCATGCACCCTACCCATCAAAATTTCCGTATCTGCGTGACCGGGAATTTTGGATAGAATATACCGACATAGTAATAATGATCGCTCCTTTTTATTATGGATAGCTAAATTCTTGGCAGTTTCATAGGCATTGTCAAAATCATTTCCGTTAAATACACTATTAATCCAAACCATTTCTTCTTTGGAAAAACGAACCTTAAGCCTATCGAATACATTTAAATTATCTGGAATTATTTTGTCGTAGGCCGTTACATAGGTATTAACTGCCTTAAATTGTTTAAATTGATCTCTTAATTGACCTTGTTGCACATGGGCCTCGGGTTCTGTTAATCGAAATCCGTTCTGTATTTCATATACCTTTCTTCCAGATAAAAAGTGTTGTCCAGAAATGTAATTTTTAATATTGTTCTGGTATCTATACAATGGAATTTCTTTATTAGGATCAAACACCATATTAGTAATTAAGCTTGTCCCTAACCACCCGTTTTTTTCGGGCACTTTAATAGTGTATTCCGCATCTAACAACCCTATAATGCTGGGCAAAATATCGGCATGTGATGCCATTGTAGTGATTTCTTTTGATTTAATGAGCATAGGACTATATACTACTAGTGGCACCCTATACCGTCTTAACTCATTGTCTTGCGGCAACTCTGTCATATTATGGCTTCCGGTAATTATAAAAATGGTATTCTTAAATGTATCTTTCTGTTTAAACCGATTAAAAAATGTTTCTATGGCACTATCTGCGTAACATATGCTACCGAAGATTTTACTATTTTTTTCTACTACTTTTTTGTTCCTTGGCAACATAGAAGATCTGTATAGAACTTGTTTAACCCGGTTTTTGTAAAAACCTTCATCTGGAATAATAAAAGGTTTTTTACTACTCTGCGTAAGAAATACATCAAAACTAGGTTTTTGAGAATGTTGACTTAAATCATATTTTTTAAATAAGGCTTTATCTGGATATCCTAGAGATATGCCCGCAGCATCCTCTTTTTGTTTCTGGAAATGTTTTCCAAAATTTTTATTGTCCAAAACCTTATCTACCCGTTCATCATGCATAAACCTATCTAGATGGTTTAAAGCACTATTACCCCCATAATTAAAGGAAGTAACATATCCGTTATTTTTTAATATTCCATAAAGTGTTTGCCTGTTGAGCGAGGCTGTAACGTTGGTAAACCCATGACTTCCAAAAGGCAACGACCCAAGAATACTACTAAGAGCAACGTGCGTTTCTCCCGCATTGCTTACATAATTTTTCCAAGATAAAGACACCGTAGAGAGGCTATCAATAAAAGGCGTAAACCCTTTATACTTGGCATCTTTACCGACAAAATCTGCGCCCAATCCTTCCACAACTACAATAACAATATTGGGTTTCTCTTCTTGTAAATCAAAGTAGTTTTCCAGGCCCTTTTCTTGTTTGAATGGTTTTATTAACGGATAGGCAGCCTTACCATCGTATTTATTAAAATCTGTAACATCTAAAAACAAAGCTGTAACCAAATGCTGTATTTTATTTTCGTTTATAGGTCGTTTATTAGAGGTTAATGTGGCTAAGAAAAGTCCAAATAAGATAATGGTTAATGGGTACATTTTGCTTATCACATGGTATACGGATACTGTAACTCGATATAGGTAATACAACAACGGACCACCTAATATTAGTGTAAAAACAATAGTATTAATAGCATAATGAATTTCATTACTAGAAACCGATAAATTATAGAATCCTAAACCAAGGATGTCATAATAACGGACATAGTACTCTACCAATAACGCTTCTCCAATTAGGGCAAGCATTAAAGCTCCAATAACTACTTTAAATCCCAATTGAGGTTTGCGAGCTTCTAAAAATTTAAATACAAATACCAATACTAATGCCAATACCGAACTAAAACCTAAATGGTGTACTACTAATAATAGTAAACTTTTATTCAGAAAACTATCTAGTACTCCAGCACTATATAAGCGTATGTTCTGGTATACCGACAACACCATTAAGCACCCAAAAAAAGCTATTATAAGCCGCGTAAAATCTTTTAAAGACCTACGTTTTAAAGGAGTTGCTATGTGGTTTTCTGTTACCATTAGGTAGTGGCTTTGGTAAATCCTTTTCGGGTAATGGTTCCCCAACCCGATTTAATTTTAAATAGTTTTTTATAATTTCCTCTTACAGCAGCCCATACCACTATTAAATGAAAAGTAAAGGGTTCTATTAACGCACAAAGGACTAGTATTAAAATGTCCTTTGTTTTGGTGTATTGGTTGTACGAGTACATGTCCCATAGAATAGCATAAAGAGAGAACGTTATAGAAAAGGTGAACACAGCAGCGGTTAGTGCTATAAAGAAATCCCAATTCAGAATTCCTAAATAATAGAACGCAATTACCGTAAAGTAGCCTACGAATTCTAACAATGGAGCCAACCATTCATAAAAGAACCAATAGGGATAGCTTAGCATACCTAAACGTCCGTATTTAGGATTAAAGAACATATCTCTATGTGTTTTTAGCGTTTCTAGATTTCCTCTAGACCATCTATCCCGTTGGTTTACTAGTATTTTAATGCTCTCTGGAACCTCTGTCCAGCACAACGGGTCCGGAATATACTCTACCGTATAGGGTTCTTTTCTATCATGCATATACCTACGCATTCTAAATACAATTTCCATATCTTCCCCTACAGTATTGGTATCATAACCACCAACAGCCAATGCTATTTCCCGATCAAAAAAACCAAAGGCTCCAGAAATAATAAGCAAGCTGTCTATACGGCCCCAGGCCATCCTACCAAGTAAAAATGAGCGGGTATATTCTAATAATTGAAATCTTGCAAGCCAATTTTTGGGTAAACGTATTTCTTGTAATTTTCCACCATCTATCACACAAGAGTTAGCTACTCTAATAACGCCACCTACGGCAATTACACGTTTTTGTGTACGTTGGTAAAAAGATTTAACCACGTGCAATAAGGCATCTGGGAGCAACAAACAGTCTACGTCTATACAACCCACATATTGATTTTCTGAAAGTTGTATGCCTGTATTAAGGGCATCTGACTTACCCCCATTTTCTTTATCTATGACGGTTAACTTAGCAAAGGAACGCTGTCTAGATTTATACACCCCGCGAATTGGTTTAGATTTCCAATCGGGATCTATTTCCCGCTCTATCTTTACCATATCATACGCGTCTATCATCTTTTGAAGCGTATCGTCCTTACTCCCATCATTAACCACCATTACCTCATAGTTTACGTATTGAAGCGACAGGAGCGACCTTATGTTTTCTACAATAGTCATTCCTTCATTATAAGCTGGTGCAATAATGGTAATACTAGGGGCTAAAGGAGAAGCCATGATTTTAGATAAATCAATAAAACTATTCTTATGCTTGTAATGCATAGAATTGCGTGCAGAAAGGTATCCCATAAAGGCAAATAATGAAAAGAGCACTACTGTAAACACTAGAAAAACAATGTTTACGTACTCTAATAATATTTGAAAAATACCATTATCCATTAGGCTCCTGTTTCTTTTTTGTAAATCTATTTTTCAAACCCCAAAATAAGGACTGGTTATTGGTATCTTCCATATCCGGAGCAGCAGTATCAATTTTGGGATCATCTAAAACACTCTCATTTTTATTTAGAAGTTCAAAATTCAGATCAAACATTTCCGGCTTGGCTTCATCAATTTCCAATTCTTCTAATAGAAAGCAATATTCTAAGGGTACTCGTTCTTGATTTTCTGCTAAAGTTTCCACTATCTTTTCTGTGAAATCGGCACTCTTAGTTGTATTCGATATCTCTGTAATATCGGCATCTGTAAGAGAGAGGCGTTCCTTTATATGTTTTAGTGCCCATAAGGCTTTTTCTTGTATTTCGTTTGACTTGTGGTATTCTAACTCCTCTAGAAATTTTAATTCTTTGGTATCTCCTAAGACTGCCATTTCATCAATTAACAAGAGTTTAGAATCCATATCTCCTGTTTCAAAAAGCTGTTTAAAAATACTTTGACAACTTAAGGCGTCTGGGGTAACCAAAACACCATCACATATTCTATATTCAATATCAGACATTTCATTTAAGGTTTTTAATGCATCTTCTCTTAAAGCATCGCTTTCTTCATTATCCACAATTTCCTTTAGCAATGGAATTTCTCTTTTGTCTCCTACTTCGATAATGGTATTTAATAATAGTCTTCTACTGCTTTTATCCTTATCAAAATAAAGGCTAGCAAAAACACTTTCGGGCAAATTGTAATGTACGTTTTGAAGCAAAGAAGGTGTTGTAGTATCCAATTCATCTTCCTTTGACAGGATACTAGGGTCTTCTAATTTCAAATCTTCAATATGGTTAGAATGTGGTGTATTAAGATCTTCAATAGGAGTTTCCAAATCTGTTGGCAATACTGTTTCTGAAATTACCTCCAAGTTGTTAATTTCTAATGCAGGTTTGGAAGTTACTAAGACTTCTTCTACAACTTCCATATCTAAAATGCCACACTGTGAAGCATCAAATGCTATAGTTATCTCAGGTTCTTCCTCAATACCGTCTATTTCATGTATTGCATCAGCAGTTATAGATTCTTCTAGTATAGCATAAATAGCGGCTAGATCTATAGAAGCCTTAAAGGGTTTTACTTCCTCAGAAATAACGGTTATATTCAAAATATCTACTCCTTTAGGTATCGCCTGTTCTTCTTCAAATAGCTTATCTTCTACGACAAGAGGAAGAAATGCCATAGATGTGAAATCTATTTCTTCCATCGGAGCTTTATCGTCTTCAGGAATTACCGTTTTATCAACATCAAATTCTTCTTTAACCAATGGAAGGAAATTAAGCTCCATTACCATTGATTCGTCTTTTTTTTGTCCAATAGCTATTTTATGATCCCATATGATTTCGTCTAACTGATCCTTTATACAGGCATCCCATAACCCTTCATTTTCTTGTTCTGACTCCAATAGCTTAGCAATGTCTAACTGAATATCGGGTATTTTATTTGGGGTAGTTTCAGCCGTTTTTTCTACTTTAATTTCAGCTTTACTAACTGGAATAGCGTGTGTTGATTTGGTTTCCTCTTCCTGTAATTTTTTGTCTAAACCTTCTGTAGGTAGAATACTTTGCGGAGCTATATTATTTATAGCACTTAAAGCTTTACTTTTTAATACAAAATTGGTTTCCCGTTCTTCTATACTTTTCAAAAACGCAATATCTGTTTTAGTGCCCATACCCCCTACAATGTCCATTAATTGCAGTTTTATTTCCGTATTACATTTCCAATACATTGTCTTCAATACAGGTATTGCTTCAGTAACATTAAATGCCTTAATACACTGCAATGCTTCAGATTTAATAGCATTATTTTTATGTTTTATCAACGCTGTTAATGAAGAGTTTGCATCGTTTTGATTGTAATACTTTATTAAACGAAGCGCAAAAAGGACCACATGAGGATTTTTAGAAGTAAGCCAAGCCTTAAATTTTGGAGGGTTAAAATCTTCAAATTTCCGAAGTACATCCAGTAATTTGAGCTGTTGCCATTCTGATATTTTATAGCGGTTAGTATCTAAGAAATAATTAATTCCTTCATGTTTTAGGGTTAAGGTGGCTATTTCTGCCTGTTTACGAACAACCCCTCTTCGGTCATTAATAAATTTGGTGATAAAGGCGTAAGACTCTTCTACCTTCATACGAGTAAGCTCCAAAATACCTGCAGCAACTACCTCCCAACGCAAACTTTTTAACTTTTTAAAGGCTTCTAGATGCAAGCCCAAATCGTAATATAGTTCACACAATTTCTGATGCGTAGTACCAGAAACATCTTTTTCAATATCTAGCAGGGTTTCTGCTAGTACTTGTTTGTGAAATTTATCTTTAAGCAGCTCTCGTATTTCTATTTTTAAATGAACATAATTGCTTTTCTCTTCTTTTGAGGCATTTTCATCATAAAAAAGGAATTCGCTAATCATAGGACTTAACTCCTTCTTTTTGGCAGCTACCCTTTTAGCCTTGACTTTGAAACGATTTCTAAAGTAAAAAATAGAAACAAAGTATAGTATCCCCAAACCCGCAAACAAGATCGTAATATCCCACAACAAATCTGTGTGGATCTTAGGCGCTTTAATGAGTGCGCATTGGCGATATGTAAATAAAAGGTTCACTATACGTTATCCAATTCTCTAGAGATTCTTACCATTAATTCTGAAGGACTTACAGGCTTAGAAATAAAATCATTAGCACCTAATTGAAAGGCCGTAAGCACATTTTCTTCGTTTCCGGCTGCAGAAATGATTATGATAGGAATGTTAGATTTTAAATCGTTCCGTACATAATCTATAAGTTCTATTCCAGAGAAATAGGGCATCATAATATCACTAACAATAATATCTGGAAGCTGCTCTTTTAAAAAATCCTTTACTTCTCTCCCATCATAAGATAGGCTTACATCATAGCCCCCTTTTATAAGGCGATGATTAAGTAAGGAGGCTAATAACTGGTCATCCTCTGCTAGTAATAGTTTTTTTCTTTGCTGCATTTTCGTTATGCTATGACTGCTTTAACGCCTTTATAGCCTGGTTTAGTTCTTCTTCTACAAGTGGGTACTCTTCTAAAAAACATTGGTATAAAAATTCTAAGTGTTTAAAATCCTTAACTCCTTTGCACCCTTTATAGATTTGATCTACAATAGCATGTAGCCCGTATGTTTGCATCATAGCTAGGCCAGACTTAATTTTATGCGCAGCAAACTCCAGTTCTTCGAAATCTTGTTGTTGTATGTGCAATTTTGCTTTGCCTATAAACTCTAGCGCGTTATTCTTGTAGATAGATATCAATTCTTCTAAGAGATCTATTTCTCCCATACAATCCTTTAGAATGGGTTCTAGGTTAATTTTCTTAAGGTTAAGGTCTGGATTGATAACATCAGATTCTACTACTTGTAGGCTACTCATTTGGTTTCTTTTTTCTATTAGTTGGGACAATAATTCATCTGGGCTATATGGTTTTAGGATAAAATCATCAATACCATAAGCATTACATTGTGCTTTATCTGTTAAGCTAAAATCTGCGGTAAGTGCAATAATTGGCACCTGTTTTACCATGGGATTTTCACTACTCCTAATACGTTTTGTAATTTGAAAACCATTCATCTTTGGCATTCTTAAATCCATGATTACTAGATCTATATGGTTGTGCTCTAAAACATGTAAACCGTATAAAGCGTTCTCTGTAATAAAGGATACGCATTTCCATGCCTTGAGACGTTGCCCTATTAGCTTTTGATTTAAAACATTGTCTTCAAATACTAAAATGCGCATGTTTTCAATCAACTTTACATTCTCTGTATTCATAGAATTGGTTGCAACCGTAGGACTTAACTGGTTAGCATTCCCTTTTTGAAAGGGTAATGTGAACGTAAAGGTGGTACCAATTCCTAAACTACTGTGTACTTTTATATCGCCACCTTGATTTTCTATAATTTGTTTTACGATACTTAACCCTAGTCCAGAACCTCCATATTTGGAAAAAGTATCTGGAGTAGCTTGTTTAAAGGAGTCAAAAATGTGTTTTATATCGTCTTTGGAAATACCAATGCCTGTATCGGTAACATCGAATTCTAGTTGAAAGGTATTTTTAAATTGTTTTTTTAAATGAATTCCTAAACAGATACCTCCTTGATCTACAAACTTTATGGCGTTACCCAAAAGGTTTAATAATACCTGGGATAGCTTAGAAGGGTCTCCTTTCAGTACCTCGGGAATAGCAGTATCTATATCTACCTCTAAGCTTACATTTTTATTCATAATGAGGGTATTACACAAATACATTACATCTCTAATAATCCGATAAAAATTAAAATCAACTTGTTCAAACTTTTCAAGACCAGCAGATAGCTTCGAATATTCTAAAAGCTCATTAATAATATCCATGAGCGTATTAGAAGCTGTATGAATTGCGTTAGCATGGCTTAATTGTTCTGATGTAAGTGCACTTTCCTTAAGCAAGTCTGTAAATCCAATGATTCCGTTTAAGGGATTACGCATTTCGTGACTTACCATAGCAATCAGCATTTCCTCATTGTTATGAGCTCTTAACTGATTTGTATTCGGATCTATAGGGCTATCAGTTATATGTTCTAGCGTTTTACCATCAGCGAGGCTATTACTAATATTACATCGTTGATTAACCTTTTGCTCTAGGACTTTCTTAAAGGAAATAAATGAGGCTTTTAGTTTAGAGGCATCATTACTAGTTAATTCTTCAAATGAAAAATTATTCAATTTTGCTTCTAACTCAGAAAGATGATTAAGTAAGTCCTTAGATTTCAAACGGGGGATTATTTGGTTATATTAGACAATTGTAAATTCTTACATATCTAAATTCCTACAACTGTATTGTGTAAGTATTAGAAGGTTAAAGCTCCTTATTTAAAGCACATTATGCAATTAAATGTTATCTAAGCTTCTGTTTTTGTTGTCAAATTGCTTTATTTGTAGGTCTAAAAATTCTTACAATTATGAAATATTATTACCCCATGTTCGCTTTAGTGTTGTTAATTTCTTGCGGAGAGACTAAAAAGGCGCCTAATGAAAGTGTTGAAGAAACTGCAAAACGTATTCATGATAAAGTCATTACGATTGATACGCACAACGATATCAATGTTAAGAATTTTACATACGGCGTAAACTATACACAGCGCCTGGACACTCAAGTAAATTTGCCGAAAATGGAAGAAGGGGGATTGGATGTTTCTTGGCTTATTGTATATACAGGACAAGATAGTCTTTCTGCTGAAGGTTATGATAAAGCCAAGGATAATGCAATGGCTAAGTTTAGTGCAATACATAGACTTTGCGATAGTATAGCTCCAGACAAAATAGCAATGGCTTTAACGTCAGAAGAGGTTAGAAATATTGCAGCTCAAGGTAAAAAAGTAGCCATGATAGGTGTGGAAAATGCCTATCCTATTGGAGAAGACCTTGCCAATTTTGAAACCTACCACAAGCTTGGCGCTCGTTATATTTCATTATCTCACAACGGTCATAGTCAATTTTGCGATTCTAATACAGGAGAAAAAGACAGTATATGGTTACATAATGGTTTAAGTGAATTAGGCAAAAAAGCTGTAAATGAGATGAATAGACTAGGAATTATGATAGACATCTCGCATCCTAGCAAAGTGGCTATGAAACAAACAATAGCGCTTTCGAAAGCGCCTATCATAGCATCGCATTCATCAGTACGTGCGCTTTGCGATCACAGTAGAAACCTAGATGATGAACAGTTAGCTTTAATGAAAAAGAATGGCGGAGTAATACAAACTGTAGCCTTTAGTTCTTATTTAAATACAGAAAAACACGAGACTAGAGCTGCTTATATGAAAGATAAATATAAGCAAGTCGCCGATTCTTTAGACGTATCTTGGCATGAACGAAGTGATTTTCCCAATTTAACAGATGAACAGAAAGCAAGTTTTATGGAAAACTATCCTAAAATTAAGGCCATTACAGAAGCATTAGTAGCCAAGAATGCGGATGCACCTCCTGCGGTTGATGTAGCGGACTTTATTGATCATATTGATTATATGGTAAAGCATATTGGTATTGATTACGTGGGTATTAGTTCTGATTTTGATGGTGGTGGTGGTATAGCAGGTTGGTCAGACGCTTCAGAAACTTTTAATGTCACCTTAGAACTTGTTAGAAGGGGATATACAGAAGAAGAAATAGAAAAGCTCTGGGGTGGTAACTTGCTGCGTGTATTGGATGAGGTACAAGCTATTGCTCAACAAATCCAGAATTCGGAAAGTACGAATTAATCTTTAGTATTAGCTAACCTATCTTTTACGAACTCTATTTTGGTTTTACCATGTGGTTTGGGTTTACCGTTCTCATCTAGGTTTACCATAATAATATTATCTACCGTAACAATAGTTTCTTGAGTCATTTTATTGCGCACTTCGCAGTTTAAATGAATTGAACTTTTTCCAAACTTAACCGCTTCAACTCCTATTTCTATAATATCACCTTTTACCGCAGAACTCATAAAATTGATCTCTGAAATATACTTAGTAACCACCTTTTTATTTTCTAACTGAATAATGCTATATAGTGCAGCTTCCTCATCTATCCACGCTAAAACCTTACCTCCAAACAAGGTGCCGTTAGCATTTAAATCTTCTGGTTTTACCCATTTTCTGGTATGAAATCTCATTACTTAACCTTCTTTTAAATGCAAAACTACAGAAGCTTCGGTAGCTATAAAAGATTCATTTGACTATTATTAAGCGTTTTAGGAATATTTAAATTTGTTTTCATTTTTTTGTTCAAATTGTCAATAAAATAGGAAGATAAAAGTGGAGACTCTAATTCCATATTTTGATGTACGAAGAAATGTATGTTTTTCAACCCCATTTTCTTCCATTGGTCTAGTTTAGCTACCCAATCTATAATCCGATCATAATCACTTTTATGATTTGCACCCACATATCGTATAAACGCTTCATTGGTGGTTAAACGCATATGCATAATATCTCTACGCCCTGCAGTATCTACTAAAACGTTGGTGATCTTATTTTCTTCTAGTAAATGAAAAAGTTCATTAGCCACTTTCTCATCGTTAAACCAATCTGTATGTCTAAACTCCATGGCTAAAGGAAACTCCTTAGGCCAATATTCCACAAAACGTACCACCCTATCCCAATTTTTAGGAGCAAAGTTGGTGTGCATTTGTAAAAAGATAGTTCCTAATTTTTCTTTAAGTAATGACGTCACTTCTAAATACCTATCGGTTATGGCATATACCTTGTCATTCATTCTTCTAAGATGACTTACCTCATTGGTCATTTTTGGGAAAAATTTAAACCCAGCAGGGGTCTTATCGTACCATTTTTGGTACGTTTCCGAAGGAAAAATACGGTAAAAAGTAGCGTTTAATTCGATGGCATTAAACTGTGATGAATAATACACGAGTTCGTCTTTAGTACCTCTTGGATAAAAGTTCTTTAGATCCTTTCTATTCCATTTTGCGCAACCTACATAGATGTTTAATGGGTTTTCTGTTGCAGTAGAGTTAAGAATTACTGCAGTATCCGGATGATCGTTTGGGATACTAAAATCAATATTTTCTGGATGTTCAACCTTTCCAAATTTCATAAACAAAATGTTTGAGTATCAAAAATACATATATTATAAAAGTGTTTATAACCTAGTTAAAAAGTAATATAGGAAGGCACAGGCTCCTTTACCCTATTTCATATCTTTATATCAAACACAACAGCATGAACCAAAGATCCCAAAATCTATTAGCTATTCGTCCCCAAATACCTTCTGCTAAAGTAAACGATACCATGAGTACAGAAGAGCAGTTTCAGAATGTAACCTTAAGACCTGTTCTCAAACTTCAAAACTTCTTACTAATTGCTGCTTTTAAAAATTACATAGCAAAACATAAAAACGCCTTTTATGAGCTATCCGTGGAGAAAAGAATGATGTACATTGAAAATGCAGTTCAAAAGGATATTAAGTTTAGAAATGCTTTAAAAGGAATGCTAATTGGGCAATTTACGGTACAGAGTATGAGCAATACATAGAGAACTCATCATCGCTTAACAAACGAATGATGAAAATGGTTATTTCCCGCATAAAAGATCAGGCACAACTC
>CAZWVO010000018.1:9048-11858 GCA_964637535.1 uncultured Flavobacteriaceae bacterium | reverse complement strand
CTTTAGTACAGACCAATAGTACTAGCTACCAGCCTCCCGCAACTGCAGATCCGGTGCGTCAATTCTTTGTTGAAGCGGTAAGTGCTGCTGGATGTGTTAGTGCTGATCGATTACAAATTACATTATTACAAATTCCTTTACCCGCAGCGCCAACGGTTACAACACCCGTTGTTTACTGTGTTGGTGATACTGCTTCACCACTAACTGCAACACCGCTTCCTAATCATACACTAAGATGGTACGATGTGGCAACAGGAGGTACAGCCTTAGGCTCAGCCCCTACACCAGACACGACTACAGCAGGAACCACCACCTATTATGTAAGTCAAGAAGGGGATACTTTTAATTGCGAAAGTCCTAGAGCAGAAATTGAGGTGATCGTTTACGTTATTCCAGACGCTCCCGCAGTAACTAGTCCAGCAAGATATTGCATCGGCGATACGGCGCAACCCATAGATAGTTATGCCACTGGAAGCGCTATTATTTGGTATGATGCTGCTGTTGGAGGGAATGTAATTCCTGGAAATACAATCCCAAGTACAGCCGCTGAAGGCACCACTTCCTATTGGGCTACTCAAACTACAACTCCAGCCAATTGTGAAAGTACCAGAGCTAGGCTAGACGTAATAGTAAGCGGTTTGCCAGCCATTACCAGCCAGCCAGCCAATACTTCGGTATGTGAAAATAACACCACTACCCTTAGCGTTACAGCTTCAAATACGGGTTCGTATCAATGGCAATTGTTTAATGGGGGTACTTGGAATGATTTATCAGATGCAGCTCCGTATACCGGAACTACAACCAACACCTTAACTATTACAGGAGCCACTTTACCGCTTAATGGAAACCCATATAGAGTAATCGTTAGCGGTTCTGGAGCAAGCTGTCCAGACGTCATTTCTAATGCCGTTATCTTAACCGTAAATCCTTTGCCAACCGTTACTGCCAATGCTACCTCTACCGCTATATGCGCTGGAGAATCAGTTACATTAACCGGTTCTGGAGCTAACTCCTACACATGGGATAATGGAGTTTCGGATGGGGTTGCTTTTACTCCGGTAACAACCACAACATACACTGTTACTGGAACAGACGGTAATGGATGTCAAAATACAGATACTATTACTGTCACTGTTAATGCATTACCAACCGTTACTGCTACCGCTACTGCTACAGAAATCTGTGCGGGCGAATCCGTAACGCTTTCAGGTTCTGGGACCACCTCCTATACATGGGATAATGGGGTTTCAGACGGGGTTGCTTTTACTCCAGCAACGACGACAACATATACGGTTACAGGAACCGACGCTAACGGGTGTCAAAATACGGATACCATTACGGTTACCGTAAATTCCTTACCTACTGTTACAGCCAACGCAACTGCTACAACTATTTGCGAGGGAGATTCGGTGACCTTAACAGGATCTGGAGCTACTTCATACACATGGGATAACGGAGCAAGCGATGGCGTTCCAATTTCTCCTACTACAACTACAACATATACCGTCACGGGAACCAACGGAAGCGGATGCGTAGATACAGATACCATTACAATTACCGTAAATGCAGCACCAACTATTTCAGTTACGTCTGCTCCTAGTTGTTCCACAGACCTTTCTACCTATTCTTTGGAAGTTAACGTAAGCATAGGAACTGTTACTAGTACTGCAGGTACTGTCACAAACACTTCTGGAAATACGTGGAGTATAGCAGGGATACCCGCCGGTACTGATATTGTGCTAACAGTAACAGACGCTATCTCATGTACAAACACTTTGCCAATAACGGCACCGGACTGTAGTTGCCCTAATATAGATGCGCCAACTTCTGGAGGTGATCAAACCGAATGTGAGACCAATCCTATTCAAACCTTAACAGCCACTGCAACACCACCCGCTGGTGCTACCGTAGTTTGGTATGATGCAGCTACTGCTGGAAACACCGTTGCTAGTCCAACACTTAACACTGTTGGAACAGTAACCTATTATGCAGAAAGCGTAGATACCGTTACTAACTGTGTTAGTGCTACTAGAACTCCAGTAGTGCTTACAATAAACGCAACACCTACCATTAGCATTGATACCGCTCCAACATGTGCTGCTAACCTTTTAACCTATAGCCTATCTGTTAACGTAAGTGAAGGTAACATAACTTCTAGCGAAGGTGCCGTAACCGATAATGGAGGAAACAATTGGACTATTTCTGATATTACTTCTGGTAACAATATTACACTTACTGTAACTGCTCCTAACGCTTGTACAGAAACCTTAAATATTACCGCTCCAGATTGTAGTTGTCCGGTTGTAGATGCGCCAACTTCTGGAGGTGATCAAACCGAATGTGAGACCAATCCTATTCAAACCTTAACAGCCACTGCAACACCACCCGCTGGTGCTACCGTAGTTTGGTATGATGCAGCTACTGCTGGAAACACCGTTGCTAGTCCAACACTTAACACTGTTGGAACAGTAACCTATTATGCAGAAAGCGTAGATACCGTTACTAACTGTGTTAGTGCTACTAGAACTCCAGTAGTGCTTACAATAAACGCAACACCTGCAGAGCCAACTTCTGGAGGTGATCAAACCGAATGTGAGACCAATCCTATTCAAACCTTAACAGCCACTGCAACACCACCCGCTGGTGCTACCGTAGTTTGGTATGATGCAGCTACTGCTGGAAACACCGTTGCTAGTCCAACACTTAACACTGTTGGAACAGTAACCTATTATGCAGAAAGCGTAGATACCGTTACTAACTGTGTTAGTGCTACTAGAACTCCAGTAGTGCTTACAATAAACGCAACACCT
>CAZWVO010000018.1:0-8948 GCA_964637535.1 uncultured Flavobacteriaceae bacterium | reverse complement strand
CCGTAGTTTGGTATGATGCAGCTACTGCTGGAAACACCGTTGCTAGTCCAACACTAAACACCGTTGGAACAGTAACTTACTATGCAGAAAGTGTAGATACCGTTACTAATTGTGTTAGTGATACTAGAACCCCTGTTGCGCTAACAATAGAAGCAACACCTGCAGAGCCAATTTCTGGAGGAGATCAAACCGAATGCGAGACCAATCCTATTCAAACCTTAACTGCTACTGCAACACCACCCGCTGGTGCTACCATAGTTTGGTACGATGCCGCTACAGGTGGAAATATAGTTGCTACTCCAACACTTAACGCGGTAGGAACAATAACATATTACGCTGAAAGTAGTGATGGTACTAGCGCGTGTACAAGCTTTAATAGAACCGCTGTAAACCTAACCATTAATGCACTGCCAACAGTGGTTGCCAATGCAACATCAACAAGCATTAACGCTGGAGAACCCGTAACACTGTCTGGTGCAGGAGCAGTTACCTACGTTTGGGATAATGGTGTTACAGACGGAGACACGGTTATGCCATTAGTTACAACGACATATACTGTTGTTGGAACCGATGCAAATGGTTGTGAAAATACAGACAATATTACCATTACTGTTGCACCAACTTCCGATCTTAGGTTGGATAAAATTGTAGACAACAATAGTCCAAATGTTGGCGATACCGTTACTTTTACGCTTACCGCATTTAATGACGGCCCTACAGATGATACCGGAGGAAGTATTGTTAACGACCTGTTACCTGCTGGGTATACCTATACTGGTGATAATGGAAATGCCACTAACGGCACATATGATAGTAATACAGGAGATTGGACCCTTCCGGCAATTGCTAACGGAGCACAGGTAGCGATTGAGATTACCGCTACCGTTAATTCTCCAACGGGAGCAACAGATGAATACCTTAACATTGCTCAGGTGACTACTGCTACTAATTTTGATTCAGATTCTAGCCCTAACAATGACAATGGAGATCAGAGCGAAGATGACGAAGCATCAGCATTCATAACCCCTCAGGTTACAGATTTAGAAGTTATTAATACCATTTCCGCTGCGGATGCTAATCCTGGAGACGTGCTTACAGTTACTGTTGAAGTGATTAATAATGGCACTAGTGATGCCTCTAACGTAAACATAGATAATATTGTCCCACCTGGTTTCACCATTACCACAATTCATAATGGAGGCACTCAGACTGGGAACACGATTGGATGGACTAATATGAATATACCAAACGGCACATCAGTAATACTTACATTTGAAGTTGTTGTTAATATTCCAACTAATGCAGCTGATGAATACTTAAATACGGTTCAGGTAATGCAGGTAGATCAGTTTGATCCAGATTCTAGCCCAAACAACGACGATGGAGATCAAAGTGAAGATGATGAGGATAATGCTTTTATAATCTTAATTCCTGCAGACCTTAGTTTAACTAAAGCTTTAAGCGCTACTTCTAATCCAAACCCAAATGCAGGGGATATAGTTACATTTGAACTTACGGTTACAAACGATGGTCCTGGATTAGCAACTAATGTTACTATTGAAGACCAAATCCCTAGTGGATTTACTTTAGGAACTGTAAATAATGGTGGTAATGTTAACGGAAATACCATTTCTTGGACAATCCCAAGTTTGGCTTTAGGTTCTCAGGTGTTTACCTATGAAGTGACTATTAATTCTCCGGAAAATATTGCAGACGAATATAGAAACATCGCCCAAATAACTACCTCTGATCAATTTGATCCCGATTCTACCCCTAATAATGACGACGGAGATCAAAGCGAAGATGACGAGGCCAATTTCACTATTCCGTCTCCAACGGTAGATATTGATGTAGTCAAAACCGTAAACCCATCGCAAACCTTCTTTGGCGATACTATAGTGTTTACGATAACGGCAACAAATAATAGTACTTATGACGCCACAAATATTGGTATAGAGGATACCTTGCCAAGTGGATACGAATTGGTTTCTACAACGGCAGATATTGGCGCCTATAATGTTGCCATAGCAACTTGGGAAATTCCTGTAATAGCACCAAATGCCACGGCTACACTAGAAATGACCGTTACCGTTACCGATATTGACAATTATACCAACATTGCTGAACTCATCTATGTAGATCAAATAGACCCAAACATTGCTAATGATAGGGATGAAGCAACTCCTGAAGTTACGCAATCGGAATGCCTTACCGTATTTAACGAATTCACACCTAACAACGATGGTCTGAACGACTTTTTCTTTATCGAATGCATCGATCAGTTTCCAAATAACCTTTTACAGGTGTTTAATCGCTGGGGTACTAAGGTATTTGAAATGGAAAATTATGATAACAGTTGGGACGGAACTTCTACCGGCCGCGCAACCATTGCTGCCGAAGAAAGGTTGCCAGTTGGAACATACTACTATGTCTTGGAATTAAGAGACGGCGTGTCTAAACCAAAAACGGGTTGGCTTTATATTTCTAGATAAACCGTTTCCAAAGGAGAATACGTAAACGAATGGTATAAACTTGTTATCTCCGAGGTGTTTACATCCCATCTGTAAGATGTATTTATTTGTAAGAAATAACAAGTTTTAATACGTTTACCATAGAAATACTGTGCTACACAACAATTAATTCCTCTTACACCCCCTTACCAGTAGATTTGTATGTGTTCTTAGAGAAAAGACGTTCTAGGAGCCAGATTTCTGACTACTTACAGGAAAGCATACAATTATGGGGCAAATCAATAATACAGCACTTAGCGTAAATCATAATTTCAATGACCTAGCGTCCTATTTGGTAATCACTGACGCTATTTTCCCTATTTCGAAAACAAATACCGTTAATGATTTTGAGATTGTGTTTGATCTATCAGATGGAGTATGTCATAATTACGAAAAGGTAGCGGTAGTGTGTTCAAATCTCTTCTCCTCCGTTTTAGTAGTTAATTACTATGGTTCAACCAGAATGATAGCAACTAGTGAAGTCCCGATATATTGGAATTTCCCATCTAGGAAACTATGCTATTCCAGTAACTATAGAAAAACATTGGCAGCCTAGGGTAAGCAGAAAATGCTTAGTAAGATTCATGAGGAAATAGGGGGCAATAGGGTGACTTTACGTTCATTTGCTGACCAAGTAGCCTTAGCAATAATCAACCATAGGCGAGCAAAATAGAGCAAATGAATAGTTATGACAACAATTTGGATAAAACCGCTTTAAGCAGAAGAACAATTAATTTAAATAAATATACTTTTTGGTATATTTTTAGTATTTACTGCCAGCAGATTATAGGTTATTCTAAGCTGATTTAAGCGCCTTAGTATTAATAGAAAACAGAAATTGTTAACCACAAAAAAGACCGCTACGAAGATTTAAGATAGTCCCTAAATTTTTGCAGAAACATTGGAAAACCTAATAAAATTAACCTATTCCCATACAGGGATTTAATCTGAAGATAAAACCAAGTAGTATAAATCATGTCGTTCACCATCAAAAACAGCGTGTTCACAACAAATAATTTAAGGTGTGCATGAACCCGGTTACTTTTACGTTAAATAAAATAATTAATGTTTCCCGATTATTATGTAGATGAAGTTAAGAAGCAAACATTATAATCCACTCTTCAAAAAGCTATTGGGTAAAATAGGGTTTTAGGATTGTGGATAAAACAATTTAAAATGAAAATACCCCAAATCTTTAAAAAAATACCGTTGCTTTTGTTGCTGGTTTCCTTTTTTGGATTCAGCCAGCAAGATCCGCAGTTTACGCAATACATGTATAACACCATGACCACCAATGCTGCATATACTGGTTCTAGAGGCCACCTTACGCTGTTAACACTCTATAGAGATCAGTGGGTTGGTATTGAAGGTTCGCCTAGAACGATCACTTTAGGTATTGACTCTCCTGTTGGCAAATTTGATGGTTTGGGACTTTCCATCATTCAAGATGAGTTAGGGCCTTCGGAAGAAACCTACATCGATGCCAACTATGCACATAGTCTAGTCTTAAACAGAAAAGGAGACCGTCTAGCATTAGGTCTTAAGGCAGGGGTAAGGTTCTTTAGTTTAGATTGGTCCAAGGGACTCTTCAGAGATCCAGAAGCGGTTTTTAATCAAAATATCAATAGTAGATTACTTCCAACCGTTGGTGCTGGCATATTTTATTACAGTAAAAAAGCGTATCTTGGTATATCAACGCCCAATGTTTTTACCAACGAGCACTACGATGAAATACAGGAGTCGGAAGCGTTAGAACGTATACATTTCTTTTTAATAGGAGGATATGTGTTTGATTTGAATCCCGACCTAAAATTTAAACCCTCCTTCTTTGTGAAGCAGGTTTTAGGGGCGCCCTTAGCGGTTGATGCTTCTGCCAATTTTTTAATTCATGAAACGCTAACGCTGGGTGCAAATTATAGATGGGACGATTCTATTAGCGCTTATTTTGGATTTCAAATTTCACCCAAGTTTAATGTAGGCTATGCCTATGATTATAGCATTAATGATTTAAACAGCTATAACTCTGGATCTCATGAAATCTTTTTAAGATATCAGCTTATCTCCAGAACAACTAGATTAAAATCTCCAAGATTCTTTTAATAAAACCACCATGAAAAAATTTATAACTGCACTTGCCCTTTCTCTTTCTATTGGCCTCTTTGCACAAGACGTTAAAGAAAAAGACTCCTTGTCAGAAAAGGAAAATACCTTAGATGAACAAGTAGGGCGTCCTATTGCAGTGGAGAACGTGTCCTACGATATGTTTAACGAGATAGAGGGTGCCGAAACTATTGAAAAACGGAAAGAAGAACCGAACCAAAGTAAGCTTATACAGAAGGCCGATCATTACTTTGATAAAATGTGGTATGCAGAAGCTGCGGAATTGTATGAGCAGGCTTTAAAAAAGAATAAAAACAATCAGTCTTTTGATATTCTTCAAAAAGCCGGAGATGCGCATTACTTTAACACTAACATGGAAAAAGCCTATGAGTGGTATAATGTGCTCTATGAAAATTATAAAAGCGACATGTCTGCCGATCATTTGTTTAAATACGCTCATACCTTAAAGGGTACTGGTAAATATGGAAGGGCAAAACGGCTTATGCGACTATATAATAAAAAGTCTGGCAGCGATGATATTGCTGTTTCTTTGGATGATAATGCAGCGCAACCTACGTCTAATGAGGTTGTCTTGGATAACATTTTAAATGCAGAAGCGGCATTTGATATCAAGAATCTTGCTATCAATTCGGAATATTCAGATTTCTCACCTATGTTTCATAAAGAAGACGAGGTGGTTTTTGCATCAGCAATGGACTCTTCTTTTTTTCATACCAGACGGTATAAATGGAATAATCAGCCCTACCTAGACTTATATGTTGCCAAGATGAATGAAGAATCTGAAGACCTAAAAAGTGCTGTGAAATTTTCGAAAGAGATCAACACAAAGTATCACGAGGCTTCCGTTACCTTTTCGCCCGATAATACCACGATGTATTTTACAAGAAACAACTATGGAAAAAAACTGAAGCGCGATAAAAATGGAATTAATCATCTCAAAATCTACAGCTCTAAAAAAGTAGATGGAAAATGGACAGAAGCAAGTGAAGTTTCCTTTAATAGTGATAACTATTCCACTGGGCATCCAGCCATTAGTCCAGATGGAAAACAAATGTACTTTGTTTCGGACATGCCAGGAACTATAGGTGAAACAGACATTTTTGTAGTAGATATTTTAAATGATGGTAGTTTTTCTGAACCTAGAAACCTTGGCCCTGAAATCAATACCGAGCGTAGAGAGATGTTCCCTTTTATTAATGACACTAAACTTTATTTTTCATCTGATGGACATCCCGGATTAGGTGGTTTAGATGTGTATGAAGCACGTTTAGATGAGGAAGAAGGTTTTAGCGATATAAAAAACGTTGGTCAGCCGGTTAATAGTAACAAAGACGATTTCTCTTATATTGTAAATGAGGAAACACAAAAAGGATTTTTTGCAAGCAATAGGCCTGGTGGTAAAGGAGACGATGATATCTATTCCTTTACACGTCTTATCCCAGAAGAAGTGGAAGAGAATAACAATGCCATTGCCGGAGTTGTTACAGATGTTGTTACTGGTGATGTAATGCCAGAAGCACTTGTAATGTTGTTGGATGAAAATAATATCAAACTCAAGGAGGTGGTGACCGATGAAGACGGCAGTTTTGTCTTCGAAGACCTAGAAAGTTCTACTAAGTATACCATAAAAACTGTAAAAGGAGACCATTTTGAAGATGAGCGTATAGTAACTACTGGGAACAATGAAACCATTAACGAGGAAGTCCCGTTAAAGAAACTCAAAGAGCTTATTGCCATAGAAGATGGTATCAAGAAACTTAAAACCGAAATGATATTCTTTGACTTTGATAAATCATATATCCGTACAGATGCAGGAGAAGAGCTAGACAAGCTTGTTGAAGTAATGACAGAGTATAAAGACATGGTTATAAAAATAGAATCGCACACAGATTCTAGAGGTAACAATACGTACAATAAATACTTATCGGATAAAAGAGCCAAAGCTACAAGAGCATATCTTATCGCTAACGGTATTTCTGCAGAACGTATAGAAAGTGCAATAGGATATGGAGAAGAACGCTTGCTTAATGGTTGTGACGGTAGTATCCGATGCGACGAAGATCAACATCAAGCCAACAGACGTTCCGAATTTATTATAGTAAGCATGTAAACAATATTTGCCCCCATAAACAACCGCTAAAGGCCAATTCCGCTATCTTTTTTTCCAAAGGGTAGCGGTTTATTGCTTTCTAAACTTACCCCTATTTGCTTTAACTAGAGCCGTCCTCATTTTAGCTCTTAAGAGCTTCTTTAAGCTATGGATTCATACAAGTAATCAACGTAAGTTACTGGCTTAATGCCATTTATTAAAGTAAGAGATTGCTCACAATAGCGTTTCACAACGCTCTACGAGGAGTTCACAACAAAAATTCTCGATTAAATACGTAAATCCACGATTTAGAGTTATATAATTCAACCTTAGATATTACTTAACCTAAAACCTATGGCATGAAAAATATTCAATTAATCCGAGATATCTATCTCGAAGCGTTTCGAAATTTGGGACATATATTCGTCAAAAATTTTCTTAAAGTATTTTCTTGGTTCTGCTTTGTTTCTTTTATGGTTGTGCTTTACGCATTTATCTATAGAGTAGCAACAGGTTTTGCCTTTGAATAAAGACATATCAAACCAACTTAACCTAAAGAACGTCCTTGAAATCAGGGGCGTTTTTTATTGGTCCTACCTTAGGTTTTGTAGTAATCCCTTGATATCCATACTAAGACTGAAGAACCTTACCATTTATTTTCCTTCTGCCTCCTTAACGGTAGTAAACTTAAGCGTCTTTAAAATAGCTTCTAATTCAAACATATAGTCGCGTTTAGCCGTCGCTGGAGCAAAAGTAAATCCTTCAACTACCATTTTCCTATTGTTTTCCGGATCGTTGATGATATACATTAAAAAAGGGCCCGCCATAGGGTAACCATGAATTTCCCATATACCTCTCACTTCTGCAGCCTTGATACTACTAACTTCTGTGGGATATACGTGTGGAGCAAAAGCTTTTTCGGTAATCATATAAGTGTCTTTATTTGGGCCAGGGACATATTTCTGCCCTATAGAATCCCGCATTTGAACAATATCTCTTACAAAGGTAGAATCTGTTTTAAAATACGCTCCTGGTACAGTGTAAGCAATAATGTTCATAGTGCCCTTAGGAATTTCTCTATCAATCCAAACAAAATTAGCTTCTTCTCTACCTACCTTATACACAGAAGGCATAGCTAAGGAAATACCAAATTTATCTTCTAAGGCTTTTTCTTTATTTAAAGAGCGCTTAAATCGGGCTTGCGCTTCCTTCAGTTCTAAGTTTTTAAAAGAGGCTATCATTTCAGCTGCTTTAGCCTCTATTAGGGCTATAATCTCTTCTTCTGTACCTCCTTGTACCATTGCAACCCGTTGTGGTCTTGCATATAGGTTGGGTGTAACACTTGCTGCATTGACGGTATCCTTTCTAACAATAAGTGCTGATCTTGAATTTTTAATCGTTCCGGAGTACACAGACGCAGGAATTTGATTTATGGTAAAGATTGGTTCATCCCATGGTAATCCATAAACCGAAGCTGCAAAATGTTCTCTTACTTTATCCCCTACGGTACCTTTCCACATCTCATTTTCCATAACAATAAGTAGTGAATTAATAGGGCCTATTGAACCTGGAAGGTATACCGATTTTTTCCCGCTGTCTTTACATCCCAAGGCAAAAACAAGGCATACGCATATTGTTGTAATTTTTTTCATCTTCCTTTCTGATTTACGATGGGCACTCGCAGAGTTTCAACTTTGTGCCCGGTTTTAGATTACTACCACTAATACCGTTCCATTCTCGTAAATTTTCAATTGTAATTCCTGGATATTTTCTGGAGATGGTCCAAAGTGAGTCTCCTTCTTCTACCGTATGTACTTTTGCTCCAGGAGGTATTATAACCTTTTTTGTAGTTTTAGCAGCAGTGCTTTTTGCACTTTTAGAAGCAACTGGTCTTCTCGTAAAAATAGTTAGGCGCTGCCCTATTCTTAGATTGTTACTTCGCAAACCGTTCCATCGTTTTAAATCGCTAACCCTAACCCTATAGCGATTGGCAATTTTTCCTAGGTAATCTCCACTTCTAACCCGATATCTAATTTTATTATCTTCCTTTACTAGCTGAGGCAAAGGTTTTTCTTTCTTCTTAATTTCCTCCGCAACATGGGCGTAAATGGCAGCTTCATTTGCGACAAATTTTCCTAGTGCGTCTATCGGTAATCTAAGGGCGTGATTTCTCCCTTCTTCAAACGGAATAATATCCAATTTGTACGAGGGGTTCATCATTTTAATAT
>CAZWVO010000017.1:0-11915 GCA_964637535.1 uncultured Flavobacteriaceae bacterium | reverse complement strand
TAAAAAAGATGAGTTTGATAACATTATTACAGATGGCACCTTGGTTTCTTTTACTATCACAGACACTAAAGGCATGCTACTAAAAACTATGGGCACAACAATTAACGGCATTGCCAAGGCCAGCTTATTACATCCCAATGAACCAGAAAATTGGTTGGCTACTGCATACATTAATGGTGCTTCAAAAAGCAATACACTAGCCATTGTTTTTGAATCTGCAGTTAAAGATTTTCAAGTGGTGTTTTCGGATGATGGAAGGACTATTCAAATTGAAAAAGTACAAAGTTTTATGCACCAATTAATTCCCGATGGGATGCCTGTTAAACTAGAAATCAAAAATGTGAAGGGGGTGCTTTTGGATCAAATTAATAATACATCTCGACTTGGAAAAACTGAATTTACGCTGCCAAAAGAGGTGTATCCAAATTCCGAATATGTACTAACTATACGTACCTCGGGAATTGTCAAAAGCAAAACAATAGGCTTAAAATGAAATTGAACCGTACCCTATATCGTATTTTACTTATAGTATCATTTTTGATGCTTAATGCGTTTGTTATTATGGGAATAAGTGCGGTAATATCATACTTAAATACCGGAGCAGACCGTTCATCTATACTTCATTTAGGGGAAGAACTATCGCCAAGCTATTTGCCTAAAGTAGTTTGGTCTCCTTTAGAAAATGAAGGCAGACCTATGGAAAAACAGACTTTAGCTAATATTGAGCGGGATTATTTAAAAGCGTGGTACGTGAAAAATTTGGCTTTAGAAGAAAACAAAGTGTACGGTATTGCAGATTATTATACGGATAGTGCTCGCGTAAAATTACATGCTCTAGTAAGCCTCAATAAAAAAAATCATACCCATTTTAAAACTACTACCTTTTCGCATCAACCCACCTTAAATTTCTATAGTGCAGACGGAAAATTAGTAGTACTCACAGATAAACATGTGCAGTATTATGAAGAAGTGTATCAAGACAATGAATTAATTGCAAAAAAACGAGGTACGGCCACCTATCAAATCATACTTTTATTAGAAGATGGTTTTTGGCGTATTCGTCATAGTACTAAACTGACCTCGGAGGAACCTAAAAAAAAGAAATCAAGAAAAATTGATCTGTCTCAAATTACCAAGGGTAGGGGTATTAATTATTATCCGCAAAAAACACCATGGGCCATGTTTGGGGAGCAATTCAATGCCAGTACTGTTAATTCAGACTTTGAAAAAATAAAAGTACTAGGCCTTAATAGCGTACGTGTTTTTATACCTTATGAAGCTTTTGGAAAGGCCGAAGTAGATAGCGCCAAGATAAACCAACTTAGAACGGTCTTAGACCTTGCCCATCAAAATGATTTAAAAGTACTTGCTACACTTTTTGATTTTTATGGTGATTATAGCCCAAGCAATTGGACATTAACCCATCGACATGCAGAACAACTGGTTACTCAATTAAAGGATCATCCTGCATTATTGGCATGGGATATTAAGAATGAACCCGACTTAGATTTCGAATCGCGAGGTAAAGACAATGTTATTTCGTGGTTAGAACAGATGCTACTTCAAATAAAATCTTGGGATAATCAAAACCCTGTAACTATAGGTTGGTCTACCCCAGAAGTTGCTGAAATGTTAGCTGATAAAGTTGATTTTGTTTCCTTTCATTATTATCAAAAACCTGCAGCATTTGAAACTGCGTATTCGCAATTAAGATTAAAAGTACCTCATAAACCAATTGTACTTCAAGAATATGGGATTTCGTCTTATGATGGTATGTACAATGCCTATTTAGGTGCTGAAGAAGACCAGGCCAACTACTATAAAGCTATGCACAAAGTATTGGAAAAAGAGGCTATTCCGTATTTTTTATGGACGCTTTATGATTTTGAAAATATACCTAATGGGGTAGTAGGAAAATTGCCTTGGAGAAAGGCTTATCAAAAACATTTTGGATTAATAGATTCAGAAAACAATACTAAGGAAGCGTACCACGTCATTGCTAAAAAATAAAGAGAGACAGCTTACCAGACTGCCTCCCTTTGACCTAACCTAAGGCTTATATTTTTTGCGTTTCTTTTTCTGTTTCAATAACCAGCTCAAAACCAGTAGCTTTGGAAGTTTGAATAGCCTTAAAATAATCCATATACATATGGGTAATCGAAGCCATTGGTAAGGAACAAGCTGCCCTGTAATTTGTTTCAGCTAAATGAATACGATAGGCATCATAATCTAATATATTTTGCAATGCTTCTGCTAAAGATTGCGGGCTACTGGGTTCAAAAAACTCCCCTTTATACCCTTCTTCTTGTACTAAAATACTTAGATCACCTAAATCTGGAAGGGCTACAGCTTTCCCATAACTTCCTGCTTGATGCAGTACACCAGAACTACCGGTAGTTGAGGTATACGGAAAGACAACCACTGCGCTTTCACCAAAAACCTTTGGTACATCTTCCTCTGCAACATAACCTGTAAAACGGAGTTGGTTAACATGAGCATATGCCTTTTTTACGCTTTCGAGATAACCAGGCGTATTAGGGCTATCGGTACCCGCTATTACAATTTCAATATCGATAGTACTTCGTTGTCGAAGTAACTCCACAGCTTCAATCATGATTTCTACTTTCTTGTAGGTTCCAAACTTACCAAAAGCCATTACCTGTTTGGGTCCTTCTTGTAAGCTATAATCGGGTTCTGGAGGCGTTTCAAAAGCGCCATGTGGAATTACAGCAACATTACGTGCCTTATATTTTTTCTCTAAAATGGTTTTGTACTTACTAATTGTTACAGCCAATACATCTGAGCGCAGTACCAACTTTGTTAGCGTACTACCTATAAAATTATATGCGCGTTGCAACACTTTGTTAGATGTAATTCCTGCGTTTTCTAAATCTACTTGTTCAAGAATGTTATGCAAGAGTGAAATAGTAGGTATTCCCTTTAGTTTACACAACAGGGGCAATAAAAGCCCTAAAGCTGCTGGTACTTTTTTATCACCAAACTTCAAGAACTGAAGATTAAAAAGTACCGCATCGGGTTTGGTTTCTGAGAGTACAGCATTAATTTTAAAGAGGTTGGTGTAATCATTAAAATTCCAACACTCTTGTACCCTTATCTTGCAGCCATCTTCTTCAAAAGCAAGGTCTTTTGCACCTTCTGTTTTATCCGATATTAAAATGATTTCGGAAACGTCTTTATGAAGTCTAAAATGTTTTACCAAATGGTAACCGTATTCGGTAAGGGTTACTTTACTTGGCGGGTAAGCGGTTACAATTGCTAATTTCATAAGGTTAAGTTTTAAATTAAAAATGGGTGTTTTTACAGCTACAAATATCTTACAAAAGCCTATTGGTTCTTAGCTTTTACAGATAAGCAACTGTTTACTGTAGACGAATGAATTATAGGTTTAGATAAAGAAAACATCAATCGCTTATTTAGCTAGTATTTGTTTGTTCGAAAAATAAAATAGTTGTGCTAATAATAGGGTTGTCATGGCCGCAATTTGTATAAATAGGATAATTTCTAAACTGTTATGATAGTATACTATTAGCAGTATTTGCATTACACCCAAGAAACCAGAAACTAATACCGGTGTATACTCGTCTAAGGATAAAAAGTAGTAGGTAAAAATGTTTGCAAGTGCAAATAATGATGTAGCCAAGGCATATTGCCATAACAACGGAGCAATTGTCAAATAAGCTTCCCCAAACATTAAATTGATAATCAATTCAGGACACAAGGCACAGACTGTCACAATACTTAGCGATAAAATACCAACATAACCTAAATATTTAAAAAGAATAGGAGCCGTGGCTTCACCGTCTTTTTGTTTCTGTACCACAGCTGGTAATAGGAGCATAACAAACATCCAAGCAATAAAATATACCACCCTACCTATAAGCGCAAGAGAGGCATAAAGACCTGCATCTACGGCATCAAAATAGTGTTTTACTAAAAGTATGTCGCTATTATTAATGATGATCTGCGTAAGTTCATAGCAAGCAGTCAAGGTTATAAATCGGGTGACTTGCTTCTTCTTTAATGCGTCTAAAGGCAACTTTTTAAAGCGTGTACTTAGGTCAAATTCTATAGGTATTAAGCCAAAAACGAAAGATAAAGCGATGCCAAATGCTACTAGAAAAGATGGCGAAAACGGAACAAACCAAAGTAGGCTTAGAGTAAGTAAAAGTCTACTCCACATTTCTGTTTGATACGATATCGATAGCTTTTTATAATCCTGATTACCTTGATACTTGCCGCGATTCACCGACATAAAAAAGTACAGCGGAACGGCTGTAGCAAATGTTTTGAATAGCAAGGCAGATTCTGTTTGAAAAATATCCTTTAAGCTTTCAGAAAATGCAAATAGCAAAGTACCAACTAACATTCCAAAGCCCAGGGCATACTTGTACATTAACTGCTCAAAGGCTTTCCAATCCGTTTCGTCAAATAAAACCGCAAACTTTGCAGTGGCCAATTGAAAGGTCATTCCTAAAAATGACAATACCAATAATAAGGTTACTAAAAGTGCCGCTTCTGCAAACACTTCGGGTCCCAATAATCTACCCAATACTAGGTTGTACAGGTAGTTGCCTCCGTTTACCAGAAGCACACTACCCATAAACAACCGTTCGGGGGAAACGTTCTTTAAGGTAATTTTAAATGCGATCATCACTAAGAATAAATGAGGTTTTTGTCTTTGTCAATATGGGTAAAATTGCCTTGTTGGTACGTCCAATAATGGATAAAATGCTGCTTGTTCTCATGGCATATTGATGCATCTGTCTAAGCTTTATTGCTGCTGTTTCATCAATTGCTTTGAGTCGTTCTAGGTTTAGAATAACTGGATTCGAAGGTTGAATGTAGCGTTGCATATGCCTGTTTAAAATATTCACATTAGCACTATTTAATTCTCCGTACACGGAAAACATACCTCTAGTTTCTGTAATCTGTAAAGCCATAATTTTTGTTTTAAAAAGGTTAAGTTTTTATTTCGATTATGAGGCAAATATCAATCAGATTGCCGTTCAAAAAGCTGCGATTTAGACGGATGAACAATTGCTGTAGACGAATGGTAGGTATTGCACTTCCGAGATGAGAAAGTGCGTCATAGCTTTACATAACCTAAATAAATAGGATGAAAGGCATTGCAATTTACCGCCTTAAAATCCAAAAAACTTAACCTATGAGAGTTTTAAAAATAGTATTGTTATTGTCTTTTACCAGCTACATTACCAATGCCCAAAAACCTTTGCAAAAAGGGTTTAGCTTGTTAGAAAATGGGAACTTTGAAGCTGCAGAAATTTTCTTTGCTAACGCTTTAAAAGAAGATCCCTTAAATAAAACCGCACAAATATGTTATGGTCGTGCTGTTGGCTTAAGTGGAGAACCGCAAAAGGCCACTGCCTTATTTGCTGCATTGTTAGAAAACTATCCCAATGATTTTGAAGTAGCTATTAATTATAATGAATCTTTCCTGTGGGATAAAAAATATGAAGCAGCAAAACCCTTATACGCTGAAATGGTTGCAACACATCCTCAGGAATTTGCAGCACTTTTAGGGTATGCCAATACCCTTAGTAATTTAAAAGAATACCAAGAAGCTTTAGTATGGGTTTCAAAGGCCTTGCAACTGCAACCGGAAAGTACCAGTGCTAAAACATCCCGAAAATTTATGCGATTGGGCTATGCCAATGAATTTGTTAATAAGCAGGATTATGTGAGCGGAGAACAATGCTTAAAAGAAATATTTGTTGACTTTCCTAACGATAAGGATGCCTTGCTAAATTTGGCCAATCTCTATTTAATGACCAAACAAATAGATAGTGCAAAAAGCATGTACAGAAAATACGCCACTTCACCAATTGATTCTATTACCGCGCTAAACGGTATTAGCTTGACAGAACATATTGCCAAAAAAGATAAAATAGCGCTAGAAGTAGCTACAAAGGCTAAGAATAAGGTTGCATCGTTTAATGATTACGAATTAACTGAACGTACGTATGAACGCTATGTACAAGCCTTAATTTGGAACAGAAAATTTGGTAAGGCTAAAGTTCAGATAGATCACTTAGAAACACAGTATCCCAACCGCAATTGGGTACTTGCGCTTAAAGCTACTTTAGGACTTTACACAGGAGATGCCAAGGCTAGTATACAAAACTACAATGCAATATTGGCAAACGATAGTATCTCTTTTGATGGTAACTTAGGAAAAGCCAACGCTCTTTTCGCCGCTGATAAATTTGTAGCGGCTTATGAAGCTGCCTATACCACCTTAGACATCTATGAAAACCAAAAAGATGCTTTAGGCTTTATTGAAAAATTAGACGGACTATATCTACCAAGTATAGCACAACATGGCGCTTATACTTTTGATAACGGGGGCAATATTGCTTACTATACCAATACAACTGCAGCTGTTGCCTGGTCTACAAAATTTCGCACTAGTCTTACGTATTTCCATCGTAATACAGAAAATACTAATAGCGGTAACCAAGCTGTTTCGCATGTAGTAATGGCGGGTATACAATACCAGTTGCTACCCAAAACCAATTTGAAGGCGGTGGTAGGTTTAAATAACTCCCGTTTTATGGCAGATGCCTATACCCAACCCCTATTGGATGCCCAATTGCAACTACAACCTTTTAAATTGCAAAATCTTACTTTAAGCTATCAACGACAGGTACAAAATTTTAATGCCGACCTTATTGAGCGCGAAATTGTTCAAAATCAATATGGACTTAATTATAACCTTGGAACCAATTTTAATTTAGGATGGTACACCCAATTAATGCACACGCAACAGAGTGATGCCAATACCCGTAGTCTTTTGTTTAGCTCCTTATATTATAGTTTAAGTCAAAAACCAGCCTTGAAAATAGGGCTTAACTACCAGTACCTCAGTTTTGAAAATCAAGTGCCAAGCCTATATTTTAGTCCTGAACAATACCAGGCAGCAGAAGTATTTGCAGAAGCAGGGGGTAATATTACAGGAAAAACCAACTATATGCTAAGTGCAGCCACAGGTTACCAGCAAGTTGAGAACGACCCTAACACTCCAATTTTTAGAGCTGAAATGAAGCTTGCTCATCAATTTTCAAAACGTTTAAATGGGAGCTTGTATGGTAAATACAATAATGTTGCTTCTGCTACAGCGGCTGGTTTTGAGTTTACCGAAGTGGGGGTAAAGATGAAGTGGTTGTTGGCAGCCAAGCCATTGTTTTCAGTAAAAGGAAAATAATGTTATAACCCAAACAAAAAAGAACAACCTCACAGTATTTGTGAGGTTGTTCTTTTTGTAGTATACCCTTCTTTACAAATTAAAGAGAAGGTTTAAATCTAAAGCGGACTAGTATTAAAACCAGCCAGCAAAAGTCATAGCGCCAAATACCACCACGGTGCTTAAAACGGTTTTAAGTCCAGTAACTAAAATCTTTAAGGATGTGATTAATAATACAGTTTTCATAGGATAAATATTTAAGGTTAAATTTATGTTTTTGCTTTACCTCAAATATAGCCCATCAAAAAGGCCTAAAAGACCCAGAATAGGCGGAACATCATTTACTATAGACAAATGGTTAATTAGTGTAGAAGAAACTTCTTAAAGCAGATTGAGTCTGCGCATGAGTTCTGGCCGATTTGAGCGCGAAATAGGTATTACATTCTTTTCTATAAGCACACTATTATCTTCTATATCAATGATTTTAGTAAAATTAATGATATAGGATCGGTGTATTTGTAGAAACAAATGTTCGGGTAGTTTTTCCTTAATTTTCTTTAAAGTTGTATGAACCCGATAGTCCTCTTTTTCTGTCTTAACCTCAATATAATCTCCTTTTGCTTCTATCACCAGTAGCTCATTAAGTTTGAGTTTAATAAGTCGCCTATCAATATTGATGTACAAGTCCTCATCTGTATTTACTGAAGTGGTTTCTGATGACGCAGCAGTTGCTTTTTGTTGTAGCGCATTTTTTACTTTTTGAATGCATTTTTCAAAACGCTCCACGGTAATGGGTTTTACCAGATAATCTATAATGGCCTCGTACTCATATGCTGCAATAGCAAAATCGGTATCAGAGGTGGTCATCACTATTTTAGGCGGATTTTTTAGGGTTTGAACAAAGTCCATACCCGTGAATCCGGGCATATGAATATCTAAGAAAACGATATCGACTTCCTGCTGATTTAGAAATTTTAAGGCGTCAATAGCATTGTCAAATTCTTCCATGACATCTAAATCTTCAACCTTAGAACAAAGTTGATTTACTATTGCCCTGGCCGCAGCTTCGTCATCAATTATAATACAGTTCATCTTATAGGGTTTTTAGATAATTTGTAATGATACGTAAGTACTCTCGAAAATTAAGATCTCCCTTAGCGTCTTCTCTTAAAAGTTCTTCTTCATAAGAAACAGCATAGGCATATGCTTTGGTCATGCTTAAAATATTGAATTTGTGTTTGAGCTTATGTACCATTTCCGAAGCTTTTTTGAAATCTTGGTCTAGTATATGGTCCTTATATTCCTGTGACTCCTGAGGAAATTCATCTTTTAAAATACCAATGAATTTTTGTTCAAATTCGGTGTTATCACCTGCTAGTTTTTTTATGTAATCTAAATTGGGTGTCACTTGCATACTATTTTTTTAGGGTGAAGTAAAAGATAGTACCTACACCTACCTCACTTTCTAACCAAATTTTTCCTTGATAGAGGTCTATTATTTTTTTTACAATGGATAAGCCTATGCCTGTAGATCGTTCATTGGAGCTAATAGATTGGAATACTTTAAATATTTTTTTGTGATATTCTTTGGCGATACCAATACCGTTATCCTCAATGCTGAATTGCCAATGTGTTTTAGTTTCTGTAGCACTAATTTGAACTAAGCCCGGATTGCGTTCAATATGTACTACGGCATTGCTAATTAAGTTCTGAAAAAGTTGATGAATTTTGGTCTTATCAACCCGTATGCTTGGCAATGTATTTTGAATAGTTATTTTAACGTGCTCTGGCACAAAAATAATTTCTTGAATTTCTTGTATGACGTCATTTAGATTAACTAAGGTGTTATCAAGTGAAGCGTCGTTGATACTAGAGTATTTTAAAATACCGTCAATGAGACGGTCCATACCTTCAATTTTTTCCTGTATTTGTTGAAGATTAAATTTCCCATTATCATCTAATTTATCATCGTAATCTTCACTTAGCCAACTGGCTAGAGCACTAATACTTCGCAAAGGCGATTTTAAATCATGAGATACGATATGTGCATATTCTTGTAAGCCCTCGTTACTTTTTTCGAGCTCAGTAAGAAGTTTTTCTTTCTGAAATTCCAATAGTTTTTGATTGGTAATATCTAAGTGAATACCAATGGTACCCACCATTTTTTTCTTATGATCATATCGGGGAGCACCACTAATTAACCAATGCCGTACTTCGCCCTTTTTGTTTAAAACTTCAACTTCGTACGAATCTGAATTTCCCGCTAGCCGTTCTTTTTGCTTTTCACTAATAAGGTTGTGATCACTAATGTTTAAAATTATAGCAGCTTTTTTACCTATTAATTCGCTTTCATCAAAACCACTCATGCTACAAAAGCTTTGATTTGCCATCTGAATTACATCTTTATTATCAACTTCAATAAGGCCTAAGTTCATATTTGCTATAATACTAGCGTATTTTTCTCTTTCCGTTTTTAACCGTTCTTCAGCCTCCTGCTCTTTGGTAATATCTTCAATCATGGCAACCTGGTAATCACTATTCCCTTTTTCATTTTTTATGACGTTAACTAAAGTTTTAGCTAATAAAAAACTCCCGTCTTTCTTCTTATACTTTTTAATTACCGAAAATTTATCAAGTTTGCCCTTTTGCATTTCTGCCATCAGCTGGTTTGATTTTTCAATATCTTCGGCAGCAGAAATATCTTTCACTTGTAGTTCTTTTAATTCAGCTTCTGAATACCCAAGAAGTTGTGTAAAAGTTTGATTGACTTTTATAATTTTACCCTCAACGGTGAGTACAATGCCTAAAGGAGAATTTTCAACAATGATATCTAATTGCTTTTTTTGTTCGGAAAGCAATTCTTTCACTTCCATTTCCTGAGTAATATCACGTACAATACCTTGGGCGGCAATAGGCTTCCTTTTAGCATTGTAAATAATACTACTATTAATCTGAACCCACTTAGGCGTTTTATCTTTAGTGAATATTTTAGCTCGGTAATTTTTTAATGTACCTACTTCAAGAAGTGATTTGAACGACTGTCTTGTGTATTTTACAAAATCTGGATGAACAATCTTCCCTAAGTTTACATTTTCTTTGTTATGATCATAGCCTAAAAAGTTCTTGGCAGAGCTATTCATATTGATAACATTAAAATTTAAATCCATAACTACATAAGGATCTATAATAGTAATGAAAACGCCATCTAACTCAGATGCTTTTTCATTAAGTATAAGCTCAAGCTTACTATTGGTTTCTTTCAGATGATGGGTAACATCGTAAAGTTCCTTAGATTTCTCTTCTAAAATGCGTTCCGCCTGCTGGCGCGCCTTCTTTTGCCTTTCTAACGCCTTTTTTAGAAGTGTAACTTCTTTGTTATCCATTTTGGACAATATCAAATTTTACTTCAGTACCATCTTCTTTAAGCAATTCATAGTTAATAGATGCCTTACCCTGAAAGTGCTCAAATGTTTTTTCCATTAAACCATGTGCTAATCGATATAAGCCCCTAGAAGATTCATAAACCATAGAAATAGACGTATCTGTTTTTTCTAGTATTTTAAAGGTTGGCAATTCCGCATCCGGATAGAGTTTTTTAACATGCACATGAATATGGTCCTCTATAGAATTTAAAAGTGATATGGGTGAGGTATAACTTGCAATCACCTCCGGATGTGCTTTTCCTAAACTTGTGAAAAGATAGAGTCCAAAGGTATAAATTAAATCTCCAGCGGGTAGCTTTGCCTGTTCGCTAAGACTAGTAATTAAACTTACCATTTCGTTAAAGTCGTAAGTGCCAATAGAGGTATAGATGCCCTCAGAAGGTAAATCGGCATGTTCAATAATGGTATCGACCATTTCTAAACCATAATTGACTTCGACCATTTCTAAAAACTCGGTAAAAACTATTCCTTTCATGATTTTAGGGATTTGGAATAAAAGTAAGAAAAGTGTTACAGGAATAATAAAAAATGTTGTGAAATGGGCTTTTATGTTAGCCTTTGACTAGTTCATTAATTTCCCAATAGGCAAGCACCTTTTCTAGCTTAGCTTGGTAGCTTTCATATTTTAAAGGTTTTATGATATAGCCAGCAATACCAATTTCATAACACTTTAATAAATCTATCCTATTTTCTGATGTGGTAAGAATTACAGTAGGGAGGTATCGTAATCGCTGATCTTTTTTTAGGATTTCTAAGAACTCAATACCACTCATTCGAGGCATATTCAAATCCAACAAAACGATATCAGGAAGTTGTTCTCCAGATGCTAAAAAGCGTATGGCTTCTTCGCCATTCTTTGCTTCAATAATGGTATGCTTCAATGAAAGTTTTGCAACCATACGTTGCAGTTTCATTATTTCGATATTATCATCTTCAATGAGCAGTATATTCATTAGGTAAGGTATTTACTTAGGTTTACGGAACCCTAAGTTCGTGAATTTATAATATCCTATTACATGCATACGGTTTGTTGGTGATTAAGTGTAGACGAATGACACTTATGTGTAGACGAATGAATAAGGTTTGAGAACAACCGATGTTGCCAATAAAGCGTAACTACCGGGTGCTACAAAAGATGAAGGATGGACAATTGATGGTGAAATTTTTAAAACCGCAAATCTAAGTTCAAAAAAAATACTTAATACCATAACGGCCGATAATGAAAATAAATTGATAGCGCTGTTTAAGGA
>CAZWVO010000016.1:0-11939 GCA_964637535.1 uncultured Flavobacteriaceae bacterium | reverse complement strand
CATACAACATCTCGGAATCTGACTCATTAATAAAGAATTCTCCATAAGGGCCAGAAATAACCACTTTATCGCCAGGCTTTTTTGCAAATATATAAGACGACGCAATCCCAGGATTTACATCCATCCAACCATTTTTAGATCTATCCCACGGTGGCGTAGCAATACGTACATTCAACATAATTTCTCTTCCTTCTGCAGGAAAAGAAGCCATAGAATAGGCACGTTCTACGGTCTCTGGATTTTTCATTACTAGCGGCCATAGATTAAACTTGTCCCATTCTGTTTGAAACTTTTCTGGAGTATCATGTTCTTCAGGGTGTGCGGTAATATCAATATCGGCATACTTAATCTCGCATTTCGGAATTTCAATTTGAATATATCCTCCTGCCTTGTAGTTCATATCTTCCGGAATCTCTACTACAAACTCTTTAATAAAAGAGGCCACGTTATAGTTACGCACTACGGTAGCATCCCATTTTTTAATTCCAAATACTTCTTCCGGAATGGTAATATCCATGTCTTGCTTTACCTTTACCTGGCAGGCTAAACGCGCTCCATGATTCAGTTCCTTCTTAGAAAAGTGAGGTGTTTCTGTTGGTAGAGCTTCTCCTCCTCCAGAAAGTACATGGCACTCGCACTGAATACAGGTTCCACCGCCTCCACAGGCAGAAGGCAAGAATACTTTTTGATTTCCTAAAGTAGATAAAAGAGAATCTCCTGAAGCTACCTCAATCTTTTTTTCCCCGTTAATGGTAATGGTTACTGGTCCAGATGGCGATAATTTTTGTTTTGTAAATAACAACAGTGCCACCAATGCCAATAAAAGTGTCATAAAGGCAACAACGGTAATTAGTATTGTTCCTCCGGTGCTTGTAGCTAATATCATTTTTGTGCGTTTAAAGTAGTGTTATACGAAACCGTATTCTCTTCTAATTTTTCTTTTTTCTTCTTTTCCTCTTCTTCCAAAATCTCTACTGTTTCTTTAGCTGGTGTAGCAGCAGGCGCTTCTTCATCGCCACCAGTAAGCATTCCTCCAAAACTTTGAAAACCAATTCCCATAAGTCCGGTAATAATAAAAGTAATTCCCAAACCTCTTAGGGGTGCTGGTACGTTTGAGTAGCGTATTTTTTCCCGAATTGCAGCAATGGCTACTATGGCAAGAAACCAACCTATTCCAGAACTAACACCGTAATTAAAGGCAAGTCCAAAGGTTTGAATATCCCTTGCTTGCATAAATAAAGAGCCTCCTAAAATGGCACAGTTTACGGCTATAAGCGGCAAAAATATTCCTAAGGAGTTGTATAGGGAAGGTGAAAATTTTTCTACTACAATTTCTACCAATTGTACCATAGTGGCTATGGTAGCAATGAATAGGATGAATGATAAAAAGCTAAGGTTGTAATCTGCATACTCTGGCCCTAACCAACTTAAAGCCCCATCGCGAAGCAAATACTGATCTAACAGCCAGTTTAAGGGTACGGTAACTGCTAATACAAAAATTACGGCTGCGCCTAAACCTACCGCTGTAGCTACCTTCTTAGATACGGCAAGGTAGGAACACATACCTAAAAACACGGAAAACACCATGTTATCTATGAAGATGGATTTAAAAAATAATTCGATATGCTCTAACATAATTTTTTCTTTTAACTACAATTAGTTCTCCTCTATTAAGGCTTTATTTCTAGACCGTTGTACCCAAATAATGACACCTACTACAATAAGTGCTGCAGGCGGAATAATCATAAAACCATTATTCTCATATCCGGTAGCGTACAATCCTGTTTTTGTAACTGGATCTCCAAGCACCTTATAGCCTAATAAGGTACCAGAGCCTAAAAGCTCTCTAAAGAAACCTACTATGATAAGGATGACTCCGTAGCCTAAAGAATTTCCAATACCATCTAAAAACGCTTTCCAAGGCCCATTTCCAAGAGCAAAAGCCTCAAAACGTCCCATAATAATACAGTTGGTAATAATTAAACCTACAAATACGGCTAGTGTTTTACTGAGTTCATAGGCAAATGCTTTAAGTACCTGATCTACAATAATTACTAGCGTAGCCACTACTACCAATTGCACAATAATCCGAATCTTAGAAGGGATGATATTTCGGATTAGCGAGATTACTACGTTTCCAACTCCTAACACAAAGAGTACAGAAACTGCCATTACAATAGAAGCTTGCAGTTCTGCTGTAATTGCCAGAGCAGAACAAATTCCTAGTACCTGTATGGTAATAGGGTTATTGTCTGCTAAAGGGTCTAATATAAGACTTGCGTCTTTTTTGGTTAATAATCCCATAGTTTAGCTTTTAGATTTTATAGTTTCCAAATAGGGTCTATACATGCGTAAGTTCTTTTTTATCATGGCTGAGAGTCCGTCACCTGTAATAGTGGCTCCGGCCATTGCATCTACCTCATTGTCTTCTTTGTCTTTATTTAACGGATCGTTATTTCCTTTGGCCACTTTTATACCCACAAATTGGTCACCATCTAGGATAGACTCGCCAATGAAATCATCCATAAAGTAGCGTTGTTTAATGTTAGCGCCTAGTCCAGGTGTTTCTCCTTTATGATCAAAGTATACGCCTTGTACAATCATCTGATCATCTAAAGCTACAAAGCCCCAAATGGCATCCCAGAGTCCTTTTCCGCGCATTGGAATGATGTAAAATTTTTCACCATCCTTTTCTCCAATAAAAACAGGCATTTTTGGAGTAGCTCCTTTTTTTGCTAAGGTTTCTTGTTTTTGGATATCGATAAGATAGGCTGTAGTATCTGAAGTAATTTTATCACCCTCTAAAACCAATTGTTCTGTGATATACTTATTAAATTCTGTTTGAACCTTATCTGTGGGAATAAAATTTACACTGCCTTCGTCTACATTTTCATGTACACCCATGGCGTACAAAATGTTCTGTTGTTTTTCTAAACGTTCATTTTTGCTAATCCGATCTTTAAATCCGGAGGCCATAGAAGCCAAAATGCTTCCTACCACAACCACCATAACGGCGGCAAAAATAACGGTATAACTGTTTTTATCTGTATTGATTGCCATACTTATACGGTTTCAGCTTTTATTTCTTCTACTTTTCCATCAGTACTTTTTGGGTAGATGGTGGCATTTTTTAATCGTTTCATTCGTTTTTTCACATTACCTCTTACCACATAGTGGTCTATGGTTGGTGCAAAAACATTCATTAATAAGATGGCCAGGAATACCCCCTCTGGGTAGGCTGGGTTAAAGCATCTGATCATTATCGAAATAAAACCTATTAAAAAGCCATAAATCCATTTTCCTCTATTGGTTTGCGCTCCCGTTACTGGGTCTGTAGCCATGTAGACAATACCAAAGGCAATACCACCCATAATAAGGTGTTGCCATCCGTCTATACTCATTAAACCATAAAACTTACTGGTCTCAGTAACCCAACCTGCATCTACTACTCCATTAAAGATATAGGCCATTACTAAGGCACCTGCTACAGCACTTACCATAATACGCCAACTCGCTATTTTACTAAAGATGAGGAACAAGCCGCCTAACAAAATAAGGAAGGCTGAAGTTTCTCCTATAGAACCTGGAATAAAACCAAAGAACATATCATAAATGGAATAGGAGAAGTCTTTATTTTGTGCGAGATATCCCAAAACAGTTTCTCCAGAAATAGCGTCAGGACCTGCACCACGCTCTACTGCTTCATGTACCCAAACCTTGTCTCCACTCATCCAAGTAGGATAGGCAAAAAACAAGAAAGCTCTAATAGTTAAGGCCGGATTAAGAATATTCATTCCTGTTCCTCCAAATACTTCTTTTCCAATTACTACACCAAAGGCAACGGCTACAGCTAGCATCCAAAGCGGAATATCTACAGGTACAATTAAGGGTACTAACATACCCGTAACCAAATAACCTTCTTCTACTTCGTGGCCTTTAATAACCGCAAACAAGAATTCTATAGCTAAACCTACTCCGTAAGACACCACAACTATGGGCAATACTTGAATAGCTCCTATCCAGAAATTATCTAAGGTTAGGAAATTACCCCACAACGAAAATTCTCTAGCTACATTATTAGCGGCATCTATAGCAGCAAAATGCTGGTATCCGGTATTAAAAATCCCAAAAAACAGTACGGGTACCAAGGCCATAATAACCGTATTCATGGTACGCTTTAAATCGTCTGCAACCCTTACATGACTCCCAGAATGGGTAGTTTCATTAGGCGTGTATAAAAAAGTATGCAATGCATTAAAGGCAGGTGCCATTTTCTTGCCCTTAAACTTCTCTTTTATAGTATGTAATTTACTTTTTATGCCCATGTCTTTATCCTATTTCTTTATACATTAAATCTAAGCCGTCTCTAATAATTTGCTGATGCGGTTGCTTAGAAATACACACAAATTCTGTAAGTGAAAAGTCTTCCGGCGCAACTTCGTAAAGACCAAGTTGTTCCATTTCATCTAAATCTTTTACCATACAGGCTTTAAGTAACTGCATGGGATAAATATCTAAGGGAAAAACATTTTCATAATGGCCTGTAACTACAAAGGCTCTATGTTCTCCGTTGGTATTTGTATTTAATGCAAATTTCTTTTTGGGCTGCAACCAAGAAAAAGTTAAGGCTCTGGTAGCAGATATTTTATTAAAGATAGGCTTGTTCCATCCAAAGAAATCATAATCATCACCTTCCGGAATTGCGGTTACCGTATTGTTATAGAACCCAAGATAGCCATCTGGACTACTTTTTGAACCGGTAAGCACATCGCCATTAATTACCCTTATATTTTCTTCATTTACCCCACTGGCATATAGAAATGTAGAAATTTCTGTACCAATTTTTGTTCGGTAATATTTTGGCGCTTTAACAGAAGAACCTACCAACGCCACAATACGCTCTGGGTTAAATTTTCCGGTAAGTAAGGCCTCTCCAATAGTTACTAGATCTTGCGGGGAAATGGTCCATACCAGCTCTCCTTTATTTACAGGATCTATTTTATTGATCTGTGTACCTACTAGTCCAGCAGGATGTGGCCCTGAAATACGATGTAACGTAATTCCATTAAGCCCTGCTAAGGGAGAATTTCCAGATTTGCCCACAGATACGTGTACTTTACCCGGGGTACATTTCCCTAGGGCAGTAACTGCTGCTTGCAAGGCTTCTTCTTTACCCTGAAGCACATAATTAGGATCTGCAGCCAAAGGTGCGGTGGCATAGCCAGAAATAAAGATTGCCTTAGGCGTCGTATCTGGATCTGCAATAATATCATAAGGGCGCTGCTTTATAAAAGGCCAACACCCAACTTTAAGCAGGTGTGCTTTTATGGTTTCTGCAGACGCCTCGGAAGGATTTACAGGCTTATGTACCAATTCTTCCTGTGTTTTATCGGCAAGAATTTTAAGTGTTAAAATTCTTCTTCTGGCACCGCGTTCTATTTCTACCAGCTCTCCACTAACCGGGGAAACAAAAAGCATATCTTCCCGATTTTTATTGTAGCATAAGGCTTCACCAGCTTTTACTTGGGCGCCTTGTTTTACTAACATTTTAGGAGTTATTCCGTGAAAATCTGCGAGACGAAGGGCGTAAACGTTGCTTAAAACAGCTTTAGAAGTGGTTTGCTCTGCGTCACCAGCAAGGTTAATATTTAAACCTTTTTTAATTCGAATGTCTTTAGACATATTAGGGTGGACCTTAGTTAACAAAATTTCGTGCAAATTTACTACTTAACGGATTGTTTTCATAATTATTACCTATAAATTTAAGCATTACATCGATCCAAATTTTTTAGGTACACTTTTTGTTTACCTTTACCCAAAAATCATCAATACAATGCGCCTAACTCTTAAACAAATCTTTTTTTTCCTTTGTTTTTCGACACTTTCTGCTCAGGTGCAAGAAGAGGTAAATCCGCCAGAACATATCAAATCGATCATTTTTAAAGGTCCTACAGACGATCAGTTCCCTATTATAGAGCTGGGCCAGTCTATGACCCTAGAGTTTGATGATCTTTTGGCTAATGAACAGGATTATTATTACAAAATTACCTATTGTAATTATGATTGGACGCCTTCTGATCTGTTAAAATCACAGTTCCTAACCGGAATGGATAACCAGCGCATTATAGATTACGAAAATAGTTACACTACCCTACAGCCCTACTCTAACTACCGTTTAACGATACCTAATAGCAACGTACGGTTTAGAGTAACTGGTAATTATATGTTGGAAATTTACAACAGTAGTGATGAATTGCAATTTTCTAGAAGATTTCTGGTTTACCGCAATTCCGTAAATGTTGGAGGTATTGTAAAACGAGCGCGTGATTTTGATTTTCTTAATGAGAAGCAAACCGTTCAGTTTACCATAAATGCAGGTAATTTTCCGCTTGTAAATCCTAAAAAAGAGGTAAAGGTAGCCATTTTACAAAACCACCATTGGCCCACCGCAATTTATAATATAAAGCCACAGTTTACCTTAGGTACGCAGTTGGTATACAAATATGATAAAGAAACTAGTTTTTTTGGTGGTAACGAATTTTTAAACTTTGACACCAAGGACTTGCGCGCCACCTCTTCGGTAATTAATACCATAGAACTTACAGATATCTATAACCATTATCTTTTTAGAGACCGGTATAGGTATGACCTAGACTATAGCTTTTACCCAGACATTAACGGCGATTTTGCAGTACGCACCTTACAGGGAGACGATGTATCTAGAGAAGCAGAATACACCCGACTACATTTTAAGCTACCGTACACAGAGGCGCTAGGCTTAGACGAAGTCTATGTTTTTGGCAAATACAATAACTATGACTTTAACGAAGAGAATAAAATGATTTACAATGAGGAGACTGGTAATATGGAAGCGAGTATCCTATTTAAACAAGGTTTTTACAACTACAAATATGTGCTTAAAAGTGGCGATGAGGTAGTAAACCTTAATACGGTTTGCGGAAACTTTCATTTTACAGAAAATAACTATCTAATTTTAGTGTATTACCGTAATTTTGGGGATTTATACGATGGAATTATTGGAATAGGTTCTGCAAATTCTAGAACTATTACTAATTAGGGTATCTTAGCGTAAAGAAATATACTAATAACCAATATCTTTATTTTGCCATGGAAGACAAACCTGCTGTGGGTTCCAAAGGAAGGTATCATTTAAAGTACCGCGGTACGGAATGCCTTAATTGCGGACATCCGCTAGATATTAGTGACAGATATTGCCCTAGCTGCTCGCAAATTAATAGCATTAAGAAGCCTTCGATCAAGGATTTTTTTGACGAATTTTTCTCTAGTTTAATTTCTTATGATTCTAAATTAATAAAAACCTTAAAAACCCTGCTTATTAAACCAGGTACCATTACAAGGGACTATATTAATGGTAAACGGGTATCTTATACCAATCCTTTTCGTTTTCTTTTAAGTCTAGGGATTATTTATTTTTTAATGAGTAGCTATGCTACTAATTTTAGTGCTTTAGACCACTTTGCAGAGAAAAACAAAGGGACATTTACCCAATCTGGACCTATTAATTTTTCGTACACCGGAGCGGACGATATTGACACCGGAAGCCTATCGAAGCAGGAAATAGATAGCCTTACCCAAGCACTTACAGAGCGCTTAGAAGCAAAAGGAAACAACATGGGCGTTAAGGAAGTGTTTGTCATTGTAGATTCTTTAAAAAACCTTAACGAACAAATATCGTATCAGAACACGGACTCCATCATCTTAGCAAATCCCATGGGGCATTTTAAATCCTTGGAAAAGCATTCTTTTTTTAAACGTGTTATAGACAAGCAACGTTTTTTTAGAACCTTAGCAGAGCAACGCAATATTTATGAGTTTAAGGATTTAGGCGATAGTATTCCCATAGTTGACAGCTATGAAAATAAAATGACTTTTAGTTCTGGCCAAAGTATGCGAAAACTGATACGACAGCCTGGAACCTATGTACAATCTATTTTTACAAAGCTTCCTTTTTTGATTTTTTTCTTTTTACCCGTCTTTGCCTTAGCTATTTGGCTGATGTATACCCGAAAAAAGTTTACTTATGTCGATCATTTGATCTTTAGCTTTCATAATCAGTCACTCTTGTTTATATTGCTCATTATTAGTTTCCTGATTGATGCTATTTTTGATACTGTTAGTCAGCCTATCTTTTTGCTTATCTTCCTATTTTACCTGTACAAGGCCATGCGGAAGTTTTATCAGCAAAAAAGATTTAAAACTATTGTTAAATACCTGTTGCTTAATACAATTTTTGTTATTTTAGCCACGGTATCAGTTACGTTTCTTGTATTAGGAACGGCATTTACATATTAAGATTTAGTTATGATTACACAAGTAACAAAAGGCATTAAAGTATCTGTAAATACTAGTTTTGAAGGCACCTTCTTCAAAAACTACAAGATGCACTTTGCCTTTGGTTATACCATTACTATTGAAAATCAAAGTAAAAATGCTGTGCAGCTTACTGCAAGACATTGGTGCATATACGACGCCTTAAATGAAATGGAAATTGTTGATGGTGAAGGCGTAATTGGTAAAAAACCCGTAATACAGCCTGGTGATTCGCATACTTACAGTTCTGGTTGTCTTTTAGCCTCTCCTATTGGCGCCATGAAAGGGCACTACAATATGGTAAACTTTAGTAATACTCAAAAATTTAGGGTTTACATTCCTACTTTTAAGTTTAGTGCTCCTTTTGCGTTAAACTAAATTTTCTTTTTTATATCGGCTTATGTATTGCATTAGAAAGTGGGGCATATGGGATATCCAAGTCAAAGCTATCTAAAAATTCCTTTCGCCATTTTGTCTTTAACTACTGCACTATACTTCATTTAAAATACCCTCCATTTAAAATCGAATTTCGTTACCTTTGGCTCGACTAATTATTTAAAAAACGTTATCATGGGAAAAGGATTTTTTCAGGTCCCCACAGCATACAATGAACCTATAAAAAGCTATGCGCCGGGTAGTCCGGAAAGAGCTTCGGTTTTAGCACAATACAAGGCCTATTTTAATAGCACAGTAGATATTCCAATGTACATTGGTGCTGATGAGCTTAGAACGGGAAACACAAAAAATATGTATCCTCCGCACGATCATCAACATCGTGTAGGACAGTATCATATTGCAGAAAAAAAACATGTTAGCCAAGCCATAACTACCGCCCTTGAGGCAAGGGATGCTTGGGCCAATCTTAGTTGGGAACAACGCGCTGCTATTTTCTTAAAAGCAGCAGAATTAATAGCAGGGCCTTATAGGGCCAAAATTAATGCCGCTACCATGATAGCGCAATCTAAAACCATACACCAAGCAGAAATAGATGCTGCTTGTGAGTTTATAGATTTTCTACGTTTTAACGTAGAGTACATGTCGCAGATCTACGAAGAACAACCCGATTCTGCAGAAGGTATTTGGAACCGTGTAGAGTATAGACCCCTAGAAGGTTTTGTATATGCCATTACCCCTTTTAACTTTACGGCCATTGCAGGAAATCTTCCTGCTAGCGCTGCTATGATGGGTAATGTAGTGGTTTGGAAACCTAGCGACAGTCAAGTATTTTCTGCCAAGGTAATTGTAGATGTATTTAAAGAAGCTGGACTTCCAGATGGGGTAATTAATGTGGTATACGGAGACCCTGTAATGATTACCAATACGGTTTTGGCTAGCCCAGACTTCTCTGGAATTCATTTTACCGGATCTACCCATGTATTTAAATCCTTATGGAAACAGATTGGAACTCAGATAGACACTTATAAAACATATCCTAGAATTGTAGGAGAAACCGGAGGTAAAGATTTTATTGTTGCTCATGCAACCGCAGCGCCAAAGCAAGTAGCAACCGCCATTAGCCGCGGTGCTTTTGAATTTCAGGGGCAAAAATGTAGTGCTGCCTCTAGGGTGTATTTACCAAAATCTACAGCTGATGAAATTCTAGCGTTTGTAAAAGAAGATATTGCCTCTTTTAACCCTCCTGGATCTCCAGAAGATATGAGTAATTTTATAACTGCGGTTATACACGAAGCTTCTTTTGATAAGTTGGTAAGCTATATAGATAGCGCAAAGACCGATAAAAATGCAACGGTAGTAGCTGGGGGAGAATACGATAAAAGCAAGGGTTATTTTATTCAGCCTACTGTAATTGTAACCACAGATCCTAACTACACTACGATGGAGACCGAATTATTTGGCCCGGTAGTTACAGTCTATGTCTATGATGATAAGGATTGGGCTAAAACCTTAAAATTGGTAGACAGCACTTCTGAATATGCCCTTACTGGCGCGGTACTTGCTAGAGACCGTTATGCCATTGAAGAGGCTACCGTAGCCTTACAGAATTGCGCCGGAAACTTTTATATTAATGACAAACCTACAGGAGCAGTAGTTGGTCAACAACCTTTTGGTGGTGCCAGAGCTTCTGGAACTAATGATAAGGCAGGATCTGCACAAAATTTACTACGCTGGGTATCTCCAAGACTAATTAAAGAAACCTTTGTTACCCCAGAAGATTATAGGTATCCCTTTTTAGGTTAAGATCCCATACCATTGGTATACGATAAGCCGTTTTCCTAGGAGAACGGCTTTTTTTCATCCCAAACACAGCGTAAGCGTAAAATTACTATATTTATAGTCAATTTTCATCATTTTAATTATGGTTACGCTGTCTCCATTATTACATAAAAACAACCAGCAAATTGCTATTGGTTTTGCCTTTGATACCGCTGTTAAGGACGCCTTAAAAAGCCTTCCTTTTGTGGCATGGAGTCAAAGCCATCGCACTTTTTATATGCAGCCTAGCCTTGTGCACATAAAAACGGTTATAGACACCTTAAGGGACCTAACTATAGTTGTTGATTATAGCCAGATTGCTTACCTACCCCTTAGAGAGACTAACACCCCTGCTACAGGCGCTACCAAAGTGCAAGCGAAATTGGCGGTTTACAAACGCTATCTTATTGGAAAGCGATATAGTACCAGTACCATTACCACCTATACCAATTTTGCAAAACTCTTTTTGGAGTATTTGGTTACTGTAAAATGTAAAAAAGTAACCCAGCAGACGCTTCGTAGTTTTGTAGCACAGATGGTGGTTTCTAAGCACTATAGCATTAGTTCTCACCGGCAGCTTATAAGTGCCTTAAAACATGTTTGTAGTTGCTTTGAACTGGAAGGTATTGACGAGGAGGCTTTAGAGCGACCAAAAAAAACGCAATACCTACCTACTGTACTTTCTAAAGAAGAGGTATTGGATTTATTGCGGAATACCAAAAACTTAAAACACCGTGCCGTGTTGGCACTGTTGTATTCTGCTGGCCTGCGAATAGGAGAATTATTGAATTTAAAATTACATGCTATTGATTTAGACCGACGACAGATTAGAATTGAGAATGCAAAGAACAGAAAAGACCGGTACGTCGTTTTAGCAGAGAGTTTTTTACCCTTACTAGCTAATTATTTACAAACGTATAGGCCTCAAAACTATTTTGTAGAAAGTCCTACACAAACTAAATATAGCGCCAGTAGTATTCGACAATTTTTAGCTAGGTCTTGCAAGGCTGCTCAGATTCATAAAAAAGTAACTCCCCATACGTTACGACATAGTTATGCCACCCATTTATTAGAAAACGGCACAGACATACGGTATATACAAGCGTTATTGGGCCATTCTAAACCAGAAACCACTATGATTTATACGCATATAGGAAAAAAAGACCTCTTGCATATTGAGAGTCCACTAGACGCCCTAATAAAGGAACTAGCTGTAAGGGATAAAAACAACAATAATATGTTGTTATCCGGAAATAGTCTTGGGATATAAGTATATTTAATGAAGATATAACGAGTTACCCAACATTTTGAAAAAAGGGAAAAACATTATAATCGGAATTAATTTCGGAGAGATAATCGCAACTCTTGCCTGT
>CAZWVO010000015.1:0-12057 GCA_964637535.1 uncultured Flavobacteriaceae bacterium | reverse complement strand
CAATACATGAGACCCTTTAGTGCTGCCAGATTGACAAGCACTTCCTTTAGAACAGGCAATTCCTTTAAGATCTAAATGAAATAAGAGCATCATCGCCTTTTGCTCATCAAAGGGCAAACACACATTGGTAAGCGTATATGTACTATGTTCCATATCTCCAGAGTGGCCGTTAAATTTTACGTTTGGTATTGCCTTACTAATACCCTCAATAAAATGCTGCTTTAACCCCTTCACATACTCCGTCTCTTCTTCTATATTTTCGTAGGCTGCTACAAACGCTGCCTCTAGACCTACAATGTTATGGAAAGCTTCTGTACCAGCTCTATAGCCACGTTCTTGGGCTCCTCCTAAAATTAAAGGTTTTAATCTTGTGTTCTTCCTAATAAATGCAAAGCCTATTCCTTTAGGGCCATGAAATTTATGCGCAGCCGCGGTAAGGAAATCAATCGGTGTTTGCTGCAAATCCCAGGTATAATGACCAATAGATTGTACCGTATCAGAATGAAAGAGTGCGTTGTGGGTATGGCACAGTGCACATATGGCGCCTATATCAATCTTATTTCCCAATTCATTATTCACATGCATAAGACTAACCATTTTTTTGTTCTGGTTTTGCTCCAAAACCGTGGTTAAGTGATCCAAATTAGGATTACCATACATGTCTAAATCTACATACTGCACTTTAATTTGATATTCCTGAACCAATTCGTCTAGGGTATGCAATACCGCATGGTGTTCTATTTTAGAAGTAATAACGGTTTGCACTCCTAAATCCCGTACTGCACTTCTTAAAATCATATTATCGGCCTCTGTACCACCAGAAGTAAAGATGATTTCGGAAGGATGCGCATTAAGGGTTTTAGCAATTGTTTTTCTAGCCTGCTCAATGGCAGTCTTAGCAGATCTTCCAAAGCTATGTGTAGAAGAAGGATTTCCATAAAAAGTAGACAATGCCTCTTGCATTTTAGCAATTACCTCGTCTCTTACTTGCGTAGTGGCTGCGTTATCTAGATATACCTTTTGCATCTGCAATTTGACATTCTATAAAGCATTCAAAAATACTTTAAATAAAGTTAATTTCTAGATAAATGTACGCAAACTTATGGGAATATGATTCTAAATTCTTTTACCTTTGAAACCGTTGGAGCTCACATTTTAATTGGCTTGTGAAGCTATTGATTTAATCTTTTATACATGAGATACCTGTATTTTGTTCTTTTTGTTTTTTTTATAGCCTCTTGTGATGATGGTGATCTACAAATTGAAACCATAGATTTTGATTCCAATGCCGTACAGTTTTGTGCCGATGAGCCTTCTGGGGTTGATGAAACTGTATTTTTTAAGATTAATGGTGATGAAGCGCTGGCACTAACTTTACAGGCAAATTTGTTAGCGAATGTCACCAGTGTTGATGGCAGTATTAGCAGCAGTTTCCCTGGGGCCTCACAGCTTATTTATCGTTTGTTTTCTGATAATATCACCCTAAATTATTTTTGTGATGATATTCCTCCAATAACCCCTACTGTCCTTAATGAGTTTTCGGCGGAAGGTGGAGATCTTATGATTACATCAACCGTTAGTGCAGTTTCTGAAAGTACGAAAACGTATTCACATAATATTACCATAAGCAACCTATCATTAACCAATGATAATAATGAACGCCTTACAGATACCTCTGGTCTAGATTTTGGAGCGTATACCACTACCACAGATAGTAGTGTAGCGCTCTTATTTGCTAATTACAATGATGAAACCGCAGTAGCTTGTACAACAGCTCCCGTTACTGGGCAACTTAGAGTGTATAAACTGTTAAACGATGAAGCTTTGGTACTAGACCTACCGGAAGAGCTATTGCTTAACGAAGCAACTGCCACGCCAAGAACAGCCGACTTACTTGCTCAAGCAAGTTTAACAAATACCATTTTAAACACCGAGATAACAGCAGACCTGGTTTGCACGAATACTTTTTCCGATGAGATTCTTATAAATCAGTTCGTAAGCACAGAAGGTACTATTTCTGTAACTACGGTAGAAAATGCACCAGATGCAGATGGGATTGTTTCATACACCCATACCATAACCCTAACCGCGTTTCAATTACGTGATGTAAACGCTGATTTAATTACCACTGAAATTGCCACCTATTCCTTTGGTACGCTTACCACATTTACTAACTAGCCATTCTGATAAATATAAACTTCTGTAGCCCCTAATCCATATTTTTGATAATCGGCGTCATAGTATTTTAGCTGGTCGTAACGCTTAAATAGATAGTACAACTCTTCTTTGAGTACCCCTTCTCCTACGCCATGAATAAAAACCACTTTCTGAATACGTTTGCGAATAGCAAACTCCAATTGTCTTTGAGCAGTAGCCAGCTGCAGATTTAACATCTCATGATTAGACATTCCCTTACTGCTTTTAGTAAGTTGATGAATATGTAAATCTACTTCCATTTTTGGAGCATTTCGCTCCTTGTATTTTTGTTTGGGGATCGTTTTCCTTTTTGGAATTTCTTTTTCCGCCTTTATTTGGGCTATTTCAAAATTGGAAACCTTTAAAGCACTGCTATCGGTTATCTTTATTAATTCCGAAGTTTCATAATCCATAACAAAACCTGCCTCTATTTCCACTGTTACGGTACTCCCACACACAGCAGTAACTACCCCATTCAGGGTGTCGTCCAATACAGCTACTAAGTCTCCTGGTTTAAAAAGCATTAAGGTTCTTCTTTAGGTTCTTCTGCTGCTGTACCATCCATGGTACTCCATGCTCCTGAAGATTTATAAATTCCAAAAAATAAGAAAACAACTCCTACACTTAAGGCCAGTTCTTTTTCAATAAAATAGTCGCCAAACCCCATAATACTTGCACCAAGAAGGATGCAGATAAAATAAATACTTCGTTTTGTTTTCATTGCGTAAAAATAATAGTAATTTTCGTGTGTAGAAGCGCCATTTTATGCAATTAACTGCACTAGTATTGGATATTGAGGATTACATGCTACCTTGTATGAATAAGAAGTACCTAGGAGTAGACTGTCCTGGTTGTGGTATTCAAAGAGCTATAGCATTACTATGGGAAGGTAATTTTGTAGATGCATTTTATATGTATCCTGCTATTTATCCCATGTTATTGTTACTTTCATTTCTTTTAATAGATCTCTTTTTGAAGGTGAAATATGCCAGTAAAATTATTGCAAGCTTAGCCATTACCACTGTCGTTTTTATCGTAATCAATTATATACTTAAATTTTTATAACTAAACCTTTAAATTATGGAACAGCAAAAACTGCCAAACGCAACTATGATAATAGTCTTAGGAATTCTAGGATACTTATGTTGTTGTTTAGCGGGAATCGGAATTATACCCTCTGGAATTGCCTATTTTATGGCTACTAAATCGCAGAAATTGTATAATGAAAACCCCGATGGATATGATAATTACAGTGCTATTAATACGGGAAAAATAGTGGCCTTAATTGCTGTTATTCTCAATGTGTTATTAATGATTAGATGGGCTTATATCATTTATACAGGAGGACTGGATGAAATACATACTATTTGGAATGATGCCTGGGAGCAGATGGAAGCACAACAGTAGCAACTAACTTAGCTATAAAATGGAAAATAATCACAGTTTTCCAGAAACTAACAACTATCGCTTTTGTACTATTGTTAGTATTTTATATGTTATTTAGGGAAATAAAATGATAGAACAATTAAAATAAAAATCATTCGAAAACAATTTTATAAATAATCAATATGAATCAAGAATCATTACCTGGCGCTAGTAATGCCCTGACAATGGGAATTATTTCGATAGTTGGAGCCCTAATATGCTGTGGACCATTTGCTGCTATTTTCAGTATAATTGGTCTGTCTAGTGCTAAGAAAGCAGAAAGATTATACCAAGAAAACCCTGGAACATATTCCGGGTATGAAAATGTAAAAACGGGTAGAATCCTATCTTATATCGGATTAGGACTATCTGCCATAATGCTTATATTTTTAATACTTTACTTTGGTGTAATTATTGCTATGATTTCTTCAGGAAATTTTGATACCAACAGTTATTAATTAAAAACATAAAAAGCCCGCTAAAGCGGGCTTTTTATGTTTTTATTATGGTGCTATTTACACCTTAAATTCTTTCAAGGTGTTAATAATAATTGCCACACATTCTAAAAGTTGTTCCCTGGTCATTACCAAAGGAGGCGCAAAGCGAATAATATTACCATGTGTTGGCTTCGCCAATAAACCATTCCCCTTCAAAGCCATGCAAATATCCCATGCAGTAGAACTGTCTTCCGTATCATTTATTAAAATAGCGTTTAGCAAACCTCTTCCTCTTACCTTTGAAACCAAATTACAACTAGGAATAAATTTATTGAGTTCTTCTCTAAACAAGTTGCCCAAAACATGGGCATTTTCAGCCAAAGCTTCTTCTTTAATAACCTCTAAGGCGGATATACCCACAGCCGCAGCAATTGGGTTACCTCCAAAGGTGCTTCCATGATTTCCAGGCCGTATTACTTCCATAATAGGATCATTTGCCAGTACCGCAGAAACCGGATACGCGCCGCCAGAAAGTGCTTTCCCTAAAATGAGAATATCGGGCTTAACTTCTGGAGTACCACTACAATGTTTATCTGAACAGCTACAGTTTCCGCAACTTGCTAGTAAACGGCCTGTACGCCCAATTCCTGTCTGTACCTCGTCTGCAATAAACAACACGCCATGTGTTTCGCAAAGCGCCTTTGCTGCTTTTAAATACCCTTCAGAAGGCACATATACACCTGCTTCTCCCTGTATGGGCTCTACTAAAAAGCCCACTATATTGTTGTTTTGTTCTAACGCCTCTTTTAAGGCCGTAAGATTATCGTATTCAATTTTTATAAACCCTTGGGTATAGGGTCCAAAATTTTTGCGAGCTACAGGGTCGTTAGAAAACGATATAATGGTAGTAGTTCTTCCATGAAAATTATTTTCACAGACAATAATTTGTGCCTTATTTTCTGGAATTCCTTTTTTTTCGTACCCCCATTTTCTACACAGTTTTAGTGCTGTTTCCACAGCTTCTGCCCCGGTATTCATGGGAAGCAACTTATCAAACTTAAATGTCTTGGTAACATACGCTTCGTATTTCCCCAACATATTGTTGTAAAAGGCTCTAGAAGTAAGGGTAAGTGTTGCCGCTTGCTCTTGCATAGCACCTACAATTTTAGGGTGACAATGCCCCTGATTTACCGCGGAATACGCCGATAAAAAATCGTAATACTTTTTCCCTTCTACATCCCATACATAGACACCTTCTCCCCTATTCAGTACTACAGGAAGTGGATGATAATTATGGGCACCATATTTGTTTTCTAATGCAATAGCATCTTCAGAAGTCATTTGTTCCAATAAAGACATGATTTCAATATTTATACATCAACGTTAGCAATTCCTTCTTGCGGAGAGAAATCATCCTTGCTTAGCTGGAGCAAATTACAAAATATTCGTGAATTTTAATGCACTAGATAGTTTGTCAAATGTAAAAAACAACCTCTTAAAATAAGCTTCTTAATACTCCTTCATCTTAGCAGACAATACCGCAATCTGTAGCTCTAATCGTTTCAGTTCTCGCAACAACGCGTTCTTATTTATCTGCATCCACATATATAGCTTAATCATAGAAAGTGTCATGAAGCAAGCAGCTATTGCTATTCCCCAACGTATTAAATCAATGACAACTTCAACTTTCATAAATTGTACAATACAATAAATTAAAATACCAAAAACCACAAGATTTACAATATTCATAAGAATGGCAAGCCACCTCATTTTTCCTTTAAAAACGCCGCCAATCATCTCTAGTAAGTCTTGCTCGTCTAAGGCGTCATAAAACTTTGCTTCTTCTTCGTTTAAACTTTCCTTTATGAGCTTATCTATCTGTTCTTTTTGTTTTTTCATGGTACTATTTTTTAATACTTTTTTTTAATTTTTCTCTAGCATGAAACAGTCTCGATTTTACGGTTCCAACAGAAATATCTAGCATACTACTAATTTCTTTTAAGGAATATTCTTCTTTGTAAAATAAGTCGAGTACCAGCTGTTGCCCTACGGATAAATCCTGTATAGCACGTTTCAACTTTTCTACTTCTGCAAGGCTATCACTACCTGGAATAGATTCTTGCTGAAGTACCCTGTAGGCTGTCTCTTCTTTACGCTTCTTTTTATTTTTATGCAAATAATCAATTGCTTTCCTATTGGTTATTTGAATGGCCCATGATCCAAATTCATTGGGATTACGCAAGCTTTCAATTTTATGTATAATTACGCTCCAGCAATCTTGGACAATATCCTTGGCCGCATCGTAGTCCTGTGTATACCAGTATGCATGCTTACATAATTTTACATGGTATCTTTTTACCAGTAAACCAAGTGCCTTCTGATCTCCAGATCGATACTGTAACACCAATAATCCATCAAAAATTTTCGCCGGTGTTGTCATACTTTAAATCATACCCTTCTAAACTCTAGACCAAAAAAAAAGCCAAAAGGTTCATTTTTTTTAAAAAAAGTTGATCGTATCATATCGTGACTAATCGTAAATAATGGTGTCTTAATATAACATTAAACACTAAAACCACTACGGAAATGAATTATTTACAGAACATTTTAAATGATCTTACCAGCTCTTCTAGCGATTTTATTCCTGGAACCATTGGGGCCATAATTATCCTTATAATAGGATGGTTTATTGCCGGATTTGTAAAAAGGCTTATTACCCGACTTTTAGGTAAAACCGGCGTTGATAAGAAATTAGGGAATAGCAAAGTTAACCTATCTAAATTTGTAGGGAAATTGGCCTATTTTCTTATTATGATCTTTGTTTTTATGCTTGCCCTAGAAAAACTGGGAATGAGCAATGTAATGGATCCCATGAAAAACATGTTAAATGGTTTCCTAGCCTTTATTCCAAATATTGTTGGTGCAGGCCTAGTATGCTACATTGGATATATGTTGGCAAGTATTGTATCTGAGCTTGTTGGTTTATCTGGAGATACCATTCAAAAGTTGGTTCCAAAATTAAAATTACCAGAAAACCTGGACTTGGTTAAAATTCTTAAGAAAGTAGTCTTTATTTTCATTTTTATTCCCCTGCTTATTGCGGCCTTGAACATTCTTAATATGGAAGCCATATCAGAACCTGCTACAGCCATGTTGCAAACGTTTATGGGAGCCATTCCTAAAGTACTTGTTGCAGCGTTGATCCTTATTGTTTTTATTATTGGAGGACGTTTTGTTTCTGGATTGCTAAAGGATTTGTTGAATAGTATGAATTTAAATTCCTTTTTTAAGAAAATAAATTTAGACGGCATTACTGGCAATACCAATATTGTACAGTTAATAAGCAATGTGGTATACGCTTTTATTCTTGCGTTTGGTGTAATGACCGCTGTAGAAAAACTAGAATTTCACCAACTAACAGCGCTTTTAAACACCATAGTGCATTACGCTGGAAATATTTTATTTGGCTTGGTTATTTTAGCCATAGGAAACTGGATTGCCACACTAGCGTACAACAATTTTGCTAAAAAGGATGAAAATAAATTTGTTGGCTCCATACTCAGAATGGCCATCATTGCTATATTCCTTGCTATTGGTTTGCGTACCATGGGTATTGCTAATGAGATAATTAATCTTGCTTTTGGTTTAACTTTAGGTACCGTTGCGGTAACTGTAGCCTTATCTTTTGGCCTTGGAGGAAGAGAAGCTGCTGGCAAGCAAATGGAACGTATCCTAAATAAGTTCAATAAAAAATAATGAAGCTTTTATAGCGACTTAAATTTTTGTCAAAAACTGCCGTAACTGGCAGTTTTTTTCAATTAAGGCCTATTTTTGCAGTATGCGCAAAAAAAAGAAAAGGCAAATTTTTGAAAATGTTGCCGTACTAGATGCAGGGGCAAAAGGAAAAACCATTGGTAAAGCTCCAGATGGAAGGGTTATTTTTCTAAACAATGCAGTTCCTGGAGATGTGGTTAACGTGCAGACTACTAAAAAACGTAAAGCCTATTTTGAAGGTACCGCTATTCACTTTCATTCCCTTTCACAGAAACGTAGCGTGCCTAAATGTGAACATTTTGGAGTCTGCGGCGGATGTAAATGGCAACATATGGGATATGAGCATCAGCTCGAATACAAACAAAAAGAAGTTGTAAATAACCTAAGGCGAATAGGGCATCTAACACTACCCGAAGTTACTCCTATTTTAGGTGCTCCTGAACAGTACTTTTATAGAAATAAGATGGAGTTTTCTTTTTCGGATAGCAGATGGTTGAGTCTGGACGAGATTAATTCAGAAGTGGAAATTACAGATAAAAATGCCCTAGGGTTTCATATTCCAGGGATGTGGGACAAAATTCTAGATATTAAAAAATGTCACCTACAAGCAGATCCTTCAAATGACATTAGGTTGGCCATTAAAGATTTTGCAGTACAAAACGGTCTTAGTTTTTTTAATCCGCGTAAGCATATTGGAGAACTAAGAACCCTTATGATACGTACTTCTTCTACAGGAGAAATTATGGTTTTACTTCAATTTTTTGAAGATAATGAGGCAAACAGAACATTACTCTTAAACCATATTAATACTAGGTTTCCCGAAATTACTTCTTTACTCTATGTTATTAATCAAAAAGCTAATGACACGCTTTATGATCAGGATATACACTGTTTTGCTGGAAGGGATCATATTTTTGAAGCTATGGAAGATTTACGGTTTAAAATCAATGCAAAATCGTTTTATCAAACCAATTCTGTACAGGCTTATGAATTGTATAAAATCACTCGAGATTTTGCCAATTTGTCTGGAAACGAACTCGTATATGACCTGTATACAGGTACTGGAACTATTGCTCAATTTGTTGCTAAAAAAGCTAAACAGGTCATTGGTGTAGAAGTGGTTCCAGATGCTATAGAAGCGGCAAAATCGAACGCTAAGGCCAATGGAATTGACAATGCCAAGTTCGTTGTAGGAGATATGAAAACCGTTTTTAATGCTGATTTTATTGCTGCTAACGGTACACCAGATGTTGTGGTAACTGACCCTCCAAGAGAAGGTATGCACAAAGATGTAGTGCAACAAATTTTAAACATAGCGCCTCAAAAAGTAGTCTATGTAAGTTGTAATAGCGCTACTCAAGCTAGAGATTTAGAACTTATGAATGCAGCTTATGAAGTAAAGAAGGTACAGGCAGTAGATATGTTTCCGCAAACACATCATGTAGAAAATGTTGTACTTTTGGAAAAACGCACCCAAAATAAACCCATGAACACTCGAAATTGATGCAGCAATTAAGATTAAAATACTGGATTGCACTTAGCCTACTATTCCTATTTTCGTGCGAAAAAGATGATATTTGCGTAGATGGAGATACGCCGCTTTTAATAATTACTTTTTTTGATATTGATAATACAACGGTAGCTAAAGCAGTACCTGCCTTGCGCGTTAGTTCAGGAGATTTAGGCCCACCATCTACCTTTACCGACCGTTCTAGTTTAGATTCTATTGCAATTCCTTTGCGGGTAGATACCAACACTACTACCTTTTCCTTTATTACCAATTCTGCAGATGATGCGGATGCTATGGAAACTGGGAATATAGATATGTTAACCTTTAACTATGAAACCCAAGAAGTATTTATATCTAGAGCATGTGGGTTTATTGCGAACTATGATAACCTTACAGATTCATTAACAGAAGATGATGAAAACTGGATATTAGATATTGAAATTGTAACCCCTTTAGTGGAAAATTCAAATGCAGCCCATGTTCAAATATTTCATTAGCGTTATTCTTGTCTTACTATGCGCTAATACCATGGCGCAAAAAAGTAAACCCATAGATTTACAGGCTAGGGATACACTTACTAAGAGCGATCCTTACGGTATACGTTTGGGTGTAGATATAAGCAGACCTGTAACCTCTTTTTTTAGAGAAGGCTATACAGGGCTGGAACTTGTAGGGGATTACCGTATTACCGATAGATTGTATTTGGCCGGCGAATTGGGAAATGAAAAATTAACAGATCAAGAAGATCTATACAATTATACCGTTTCTGGAAGTTATCTAAAATTAGGGGTAGATTACAATACCTACTCTAATTGGTACGGTATGTTTAATAGCATTTATGTAGGAGGGCGGTATAGCTTTGCAAGCTTTAGCCAAAGCTTAAACAGCTATGAAATATTTGATAGCAATCGTTATTTTTTTCCAGATGGTTTTGCTCCTGGCGGGAACATACCAGAGGAGTTTAATGGGCTTAGTGCATCTTGGTTGGAAATGATTTTAGGGGTTAAAGCAGAACTTTTTGCCAACATATATATAGGTATGAGTGTTAGACTAGGTCTTTTGGTTACCCAAAATGGTTCGGAACGCTTTAATGATCGTTTGCTATGGATTCCTGGTTTTAATAAGGTAACAGACGCCAGTAGGTTTGGCGTAGGGTATAACTATACCATTTCGTACTTTATTCCGCTCTACAAAAAGGCAAAAAAGAAAAAGACAGAAGAAAATAAACCGCAGTAAATACCATAAAGATTGCTGCTTCCAGCTTTTAATTAATTCTTTATTTACAATTTTATACGGGAGTTTATAGCAGTCCAAAAAACTGCAAACAGTATAAGTATAAGAAAACACCTATTACAGCGCCCATTATGACACTAATAATAGACAGCATATTCTAAAAGAAACTGCCCTGTCATTTTTTTACTTACGACAATTTCGGGGGAGCGAAATTAATTACCTAAGCAAAATGGGATGTAATAGGTGCGTGCCGAACCCTTTAAGAGCTGTTTTTTGGTTATTACACCATACATAAAGGCACCATTTACTTCATAAAACGCTTCTTAGCTTCAACATCAATTCTTTTACATTAGTCTTAATCTGTATTCCAATGGTGCCATTATTAACCACCCCACTATTATCGTTTCTTGGGACCTCTACCTTTTGGTTTGGGTGCAGCCTCTACCTCTTCCTTAGATAAGAATCCATCTTCATTAGTATCAATTTTATTGAATTGCTCTTTTAAAGGACCTTTTAATTCTGCTTTAGATAGTAAGCCGTCTTCATTGGCATCCATCTTTTCAAAAATTTCATCTACAGACGGAGGTGTTCGGTTTTCACGTTGCTCTCTACTATTAGCATCTTGCGCATGTGTTTCTATAGAAATAAAAAAAGCCGCAATTGTAATTATCACCACTATTTTTAAGGTGCTAAATTTCATATTACAATTGTATTTTAGAGGGTTAAACTTGGTGCAAAAGTGAATAAAACTTTGACACTAATTATAAGAACTAAGTAAACCAAGAGCTGTTTTCAGTGAATGCAAGTCCACACCATATAAACGGCTCTTTTTAAGTAACGTCTAGAAGAAGAATATACGCGATTCTCATTTTTTTTTTCTTTTATTTGTGTGATGCAAAAAACAAAAAGAGCTTTTATTCAGATTGGCTGTTGGCTTATCATTTGGATCGTTATGTGGTACGGCCAAAGTGGTAATTTTTACTTCATTTTAGATACCGTACCTACATTTATTTTTCAAGCGAGTGCTATTGCACTTTTGATATGGTACTTGGCGCCAAAACTCCTTTTTAAAAAGAAATATGTGCTTTTTGGAACTGTATCCTTAGTACTATTGATTCTTGGCGCATACGTTACATCTATTGTTATTGCCCGCCCAGAACTGCTCAGAGCTCCTATGAAAGGCCCAGAAATAAATGGTCCGCCTTCACCGTTTTTTATCAACTTTCTTCTTATTGGCATTGCCTTTATGATTGCTATTCTGCTAGAAACATTTGTTTTTGTAAAACGACAAGAAGAGGAAACTATAAAAAACAGAAATGAAAAATTACAGACCGAACTAAAGCTGTTAAAGTCTCAGATTAATCCTCATTTTTTGTTTAATTCATTAAACAATATTTACGCACTTTCTGTTATTAATTCGGATAAGACACAGCAAAGTATTAGTTATTTATCAGATATGTTACGGTATGTGCTATACGAGTG
>CAZWVO010000014.1:0-12267 GCA_964637535.1 uncultured Flavobacteriaceae bacterium | reverse complement strand
CGAGTAAACTGTAAGCTGTAAATAAAACCGTAACCTTCAGATAGGTCATGGAATGCACCTCCAAAATCTGGAGTAGCCTGATCCAAAGCATTTTTTCCTTGCTGTAAATAATATACAGCTCTAATGGCAATAACCTGAGAAATAAGGCTTCTTAAAATATCGGCCTGCTCATTCCTTACGGTATAGTCTTTTGCTACAATAGCGGCACGACCCAATTTTAGCGCTTGATATATTTCATCGGTAATTCCTGCAAAATCACTATCTCCTTCAACCCGTCCGATATATTTATTTAAAAAACTATCATCATCTCCTATTGTTGGTCTGGGGTCTGTTAGATCTTGAGCTGTCCCAAAAGCATATCCATACGCCTCGTCCCAGTCGTGTTCCATATCGGTATAATTTTTACCCTCGACTAAGGTTTCCGCATCATTAGCTGCTTCAAAAGAATCCAATAAGTTTGAACTTGTGTAATTGTTCAAGATTTGGTCTACCATTAATGCTCCAATTAACGACTTATTGAATACTTGGTTCATTTCTAATCCTTGTTCCGTAATGTAGCGTGTTGACGAACCATCGGCGATCTGACCAGCTACTCCAGCTTCAGCTGCTACATTCCAATTTGGGAACACTTCATCTACTTGCGTTCGAATCCAATTTTCAAAATCGGTACGTATCAACGCCTGATCGGTAGCATTGCTAGTGAAGAAATCAAAAGAAGCTGCTACTTTACTTCGTACACTTTTATCTGATGCGTTTAAATCTGTATCAGTAAAATCATTGGCGCCTTCTTGGTGTGCAAACATGTCTTCAAGAACCTGCGCAGTAGTAAGTTCATCGGTTAATTTGTCTATAATTTCTTCGGACATAAGAATACGGGTGGTTTGGCCATCAAAACTGACCGTACTTTCACCATTTCTTTGAAAAACGAAGGTAGTGGGGTTATCAATTGTGGCTCCCGGATCACCAGGTACATTTGGATCAACATCATCAGAATCGTCGCTCGAACATGAAACCATTAATCCGAGGGTCATAAGTACTACAAAAAATCTTTTTGGCATTTGAATTTATTTAGATTGAATAAAAATAACTATCGATGCGCAAATATATTTCCCTTAATACACTTTGGCAAATTTATTTAGACTTATTTTAAATAAGCATTAAAATTTAACATTCTAGAGATTCATATCTTTTTGAAAACATGGATAGTACTGCGTGCAGGACATATTTTCAAACTCATATTTTTGAAACAAAGTATTTTTTCTCCTTTATAAAATTGGGTAATGATAGCTAGGAGCGTAGCTATGGCGTACTACTGTCGTATTAATTTATGTAAAGATTAAAAATGGCAAAGTGTTTGTGCTGTTTAGACTACTAGTTTCTTTGCTTTTTTATTTTTTGGGGTGATTATTGAAAGGAAACCAAATAAAACAGACATAAGAATTGTAATACTACTAAAATGAAACAACTAATTGTTTTCTTGTTTATCGGAATTGGCTGGGGAGTTAATGGGCAGTCTGCGCATTACAATACAAAAAAAGGCTTTGCTGCTGAAGGCTATGATGTAGTGGCTTATTTTAATGGTTCGGCCAAGGAGGGAAGTAAAACATATGTTACTACCAATGACAATGTAAAGTATACATTTTCTAATCAGCAGAACCTGGAAGCGTTTCTGAAAGATCCAGATCGCTATAAACCGCAATACGGTGGGTATTGTGCTTATGCCATGGCTTTTAGTGGTAAAAAAGTTTCTATAAATCCTGAAACCTTTGAGATTAGGGATGGAAAATTATACCTTTTTTACAACTCTGGGCGTAATAACACCCTAGATTCCTGGAAAAAAGAATCTCCAAATGCCCTAATAGTACAGGCTGATAAAAATTGGATAAAAATAAATAAGAACTAAAAAACGATGCTAGAAATATTGTTATTTTGAAAATAGGTGTTATGTTAGCATTAGGCTAGCTAATAAAATGCAATACGTCGTGTAATATGAGGCTTTTACCGTGTTAGCGTTAGTTTTTCAAATTTTTAGAGACTAAGCCTATTAAGTTGAATGGTGCAATGATTAAGAATATAAATGTATTAATTGCTGGTTTTGTAATTAGCTTTCTAGGATCACTACCCTTAGGAACGCTAAACATTACTGCATTTAATGTTGCAGCTTCTAAGAGCACCAATGATGCCATAGGGTTTGCCATTGCAGCGGTTGTTGTAGAACTCATTGTAGTTAGACTTACCTTACTTGGCGATAAGAAGATTAAGTTTAATGATAAACTTTCTTTTTATGTTATTCCAGTTGCGGTAGCCTTATTGATATATTTGGCAATAAGCAGTTTTATGGCCGTTGGGAATGCCCATGTAATGCGGCCTACTACACAACTTTTTCCTGCTATAGAATCTGCAGTTCTTTTGGGCTTTTTACTTAGTGCACTAAACCCCTTACATATTCCTTTTTGGATGAGTTGGAATAGGGTGCTTAGTTCCAGAAAACAATTACAAGACAATGTAAGGTCCTATACAGCATATATCTTAGGTATTGGTTTAGGATCTATAGGAGGGCTTTTAATTTTTATTTTTGCCGGAACGCGTATCGTTGGAAATTACGCGCAGTATCAAATCGTTATTAATATTTGTTTAGGAATACTGTATCTCGGTTTTTCTTTTTATCTCATGTTTCTAATGTACAAGAAGCATTTAAAACTTAAAATACAATAGGCTTATGTTTACATGTTCTATAAATACACTTGAACAATTTAAGGAAGTGCTTTCGCAACTCTCCCAAGATACCTATGTGCTGCCTTGTACAAGTCTTTCTAATGCTACCATAGGGCAACATACCAGACATATTATAGAATTGTACCAATGTATGATAAAAGGGTATGAACAAGGTGTGATATGTTACGATAAGCGTGAGCGCAATAAGAATATTGAAGAGCAACTTTCATATGCTATTGCTCAAATTACCGAAGTGCAACTTGCGCTAGAGAAGCCAGATAAGGAAGTGACAGTTAATTATGATTTAAGTGATAAAGAAGTATCGCTTACATCTAATTATTTCCGAGAAGTAATGTACAACTTAGAGCATACCATACATCATCAAGCAATGATTAAAGTTGGTGTTTTACAACTCACACAAATAGTGCTTCCAGAAGCCTTTGGAGTGGCGCCATCAACAATAAAGCATAGAATGGAATGTGTACAGTAAGCTTTATAAAGCAAAAGGGTACTTATTACATTACATCTAACAGAGATGAACATATTTCCCGTCCTTCCTCTTTTCAACCCAAGGAAGCAGTTATTAACGGGCAACGAATCGTTTATCCAAAAGATCCAAAAGCAGGAGGTACCTGGTTTGCTGTTCACGAAAATGGAACCTTAGTGGTTTTGTTAAATGGTGCTTTTGAAAAACATATTTCTAAAGGGCCTTATGTAAAAAGCAGAGGGTTGGTGGTCCTAGACGTGATTAGTGCTGCTAGTCCTAATACGTTTTTAGAGGAGTTCAACCTAGAAGGAATAGAACCATTTACACTACTGCTATTTCACAATGAAGAACTTCGAGAACTACGTTGGGATGGTGAAAAAAAAGCGCTAAAAACGGTAGATACTGCTCAAAATCATATTTGGTCTTCAGTTACCTTGTACGATGCTGCTTCTATTCGTAAACGAGAAGCCTTGTTTACCGCTTTCCTAGAGAAAAATGCCAGTTTAGATGCAGCTGCTATTATTGCGTTTCATCATACCAACCATGAGGATTATGAAAACGGATTTGTTATAGATAGGGCAGATGGTCTTACTACTTTTAGCGTTACTCAAGCGGTTCTAGATACAGATGAAAAGTCGTTGACTCACCTAGATTTAAAAAATGGAGATCAAAAAACTGTTGTAATTGCTCAAGGGCAACAACAAGATTTGCTGTTATGAATAAATGGCGGTTAAAATGGCATCGAATTATGCATTGGGAGTATTGGCCTATGGAGGCAGTATATTACCCCATGTTTCTACCTTGGCTGTATTACGCCATAAAAGCAAGATCTTTTTTCTTTTTTAATGCGGCAAACCCTTCCATAAAGAATGGAGGAATGGCTATGGAATCTAAGAAAGAAATTTATGATATAATTCCTGCGCAATATATACCCAAAACCCTTCTTGTTAATCAAGAAAGGGATATGACAGCGGTGCTAAAAGAAGTACAGGCTATGGACATTGGCTACCCTTTATTTGCCAAGCCAGATATCGGAATGAAAGCTTTTGGGGTGAGTAAAATAAAGAACGAAAAAGAACTTCTTGCCTATAGTACTAAAAACCCTAACGACTTTCTAATTCAGGAGTTAATTCCCTATCCTAACGAAGTAGGTATTTTCTATGTAAGGCACCCTAATGAGGAAAAGGGAAGAATTACGGGAATTGTTTCCAAAGAATTTTTATCGGTTATTGGTAATGGAACGGATACTATTGTTAGCCTAATAAAACAGCAACCTAGAAGTTATTTTCAATTAGAAGCGCTGCAAAAAAAGTATGGTGACCTGCTTCAAAATGTTTTGAGAAAAGACGAAAAATTTGTGCTGGTACCCTACGGCAGTCATACTAGAGGTGCTAAATTTATTGATGACAGCTATAAAAGAAACGAAAAATTGTTAAATACGATCCACAATATTTGCAGTCAAATTCCGGAGTTCTATTATGGCAGACTAGATATATTGCACGTTTCTTTGGAAGAGTTAGCGGAAGGAAAGAACTTTAGTATCATCGAAATTAATGGAGCGGGTAGTGAACCCACACATATCTACGACCCAAAACATTCTCTTTTCTTTGCGTGGAAAGAAATTATACGGCATTGGCATCTTTTATATGAGATAAGTATTGTAAATTACAAAAAAGGACACCGCTTTTTAAGCTTTAGAGATGGCGTAGCCATGCTTAGAGCCAACAGCGAGTTGGAAGCGCAATTAAAAACCATATAGTATGAAAATTAAATTATCGTTGTTATGTCTTGGTATACTATGTACTTTCATTACCCATGGCCAAGCTAAAAGAGCAGCAACTACCCAGGTAAAAAAAACCAATCTGGGCATATCTGTACAAGGATATCCGGCTGGGGTTATCCCAACAGTAAACCTAGAACGATATCACTCTGAAACATCTTCTTTCTTGTTTCGAGTAGGAGGTAATTTTGTGGATAGACAAGATTTTAGCGATGAAAATGATGAAGAGACAGGAGCTGGTTTTGGGGCGAGTGTTGGATATCGAAAACACTTTCCCGTGGGTAACGGAAAAATAGTTGCAGGGTTTCATACTGATTTTTGGAATTTATGGATTGATTGGGAAAATGATGTAGGAACAGCAGCTGAAACCTCTGGAACCACCTATACGTTTGTAGTGCAGCCTTGGCTAGAAGCAGGATACTTTTTTAATTTTAAGAATGCTTCCGAATTAGGAATAACAGTAGGTTTTGGAAGAGAAATAAATGCCATTACTAGTGGTAATGATGTAGAACAAGGTTTTATTGGTAGTATCACTGTTCAGTACTATTTTCCTTTGTAAACCATGAAAAAAAGCTTTCTGAATAAGAGCAGCTTGTATTTTTGTATATTTTTCTGCCTTATCGGTTGTTTGAATAGCCAGGCTCAAAAGCCTGTTAAGGTATTTTCCGAGATAGACTTTAATGATAGTCTTAACAGCTACGAGAAAAATAAAAAAATTCCCGAATCTATTCGCAGGCAGGCCTTAACAGCCCTTTCTTTCTATCCAGAATTGAAAACTACCAAACTTATTTTTAGACTGCGAAAAAGAAAAACTCCCCTGACGTCAAGACCGCGTATTTTTAGTGTTTTTAGGAAAAAGAGCAAACGCCCATATGTAATTACCATTAGTATAAAATCTTCCAAAAGATTAACTCCCATTGTGTTTAATAACTTACCCTATAATGCTCAAATAGGAGTTTTAGGGCATGAACTTGGGCATATTGCGTATTATAAAGACAAACAAAGTCTAAAGATTTTAGGCTTAACCTTTAAGCTGCTTAACTCCAATTTTGTAGATGAGTTTGAATACAATACAGATGCTATTACTATTCAGCACGGTTTAGGGTATCAACTTTATGATTGGAGCGTTTTCGTACGCAAGGCATTAGAAATTGAGGAATGGAAAGGAGCCGCTAAAATTAGCAGCGAAGCTTCCTGGGATAGCATAAACCAACGCTATATGAATCCAAAAACCATTCAGCATTTTATAAGTGAAAACCCTATTTATAAGACGCTTAAAGAATAGTAGTGCAGCGGTGGTAGAGACCCTATATACAGTTTCGGACTTTTGTTTATGTGTTGAAGATCACTTCAAACGGCTGCTATACTTAAGCAGTATACTACTAATGCGGTAAGTATAGAGAGCCCTATGGCCAATCTAAGTTTATATATAAGTCGTGTTAGTAGATGGGCAAGACGTTTTTTAGATGCCAACATAACCGTCCTTTTTTATATTTGGAAACAACTCATCTACAAAAAAACCTTCAACTACTTCTCTTAAATGTTGTGCCTTAAGAGCAGAATTGGCAGTCTTATATTCTTCTTGTATCAATTTGTTGGCAGGAAAAGTCTCGCAATACACTTCTATACCCTTTGTATTAGTAACTTTTATCACCGCAGTTCCCTCTAACAACGATTCTCCAACAATCATAAGATGCATTTTATCTTTAGTATTGGGCTCCGAAAAACTTTTATCAGCACTAGATGCTATAAGAATATCAGATTTTAATTTAGAGGCCTGTTGGGGAATTTCTGTGACTTTTCTGTCATTACTACAAGAAAGAAATAAAACAGTAATTGCGGCTAATAGCGTAAGTTTCATAGTTGTATTGTTTTGTTTATACAAAGATGAAACTTGTGTTAGACCTGGGGTAGGCGACTTTTAGTGAAATGATACACCCTGTTTTCAGGGGGCTGTTTTCTTATTCATCCAACAAACCCAATTTAATAGCTTGTTTGGTAAGTCCAGCCAAATTTTTAACCTCTAGTTTAGAGATTAGGTTTTTTCGATAGCTTTCAATAGTGTGTTTGCTTAAGAATAAGGTGTCTGCTATTTCTTGTGTGGTGTGTTCTTGTGCGATAAGTGTTAATACTTCCTTTTCTCTATCGGTTAGTTTTACTGCTTTTTGTTGTTTTCCTGCAAACATAGCCTCGGTGTATGCTCTTTTTATTTCTGGAGAAAAGTAGTTTTCCCCACCTATAATAGTACGTATAGCCTGTAAAAGCTCTTCTTTTTCAGCGTTTTTTGGCACATAACCATTCACTTTATCTTTAATTAGCGTATCAATCATCTCTCCATTAATATGCATGCTAACTACAAGGGTTTTTAATGCAGGATATTTTTCTTTTACAATTTTGTTAAGTTCAATCCCATTCATTTCTGGCATAGTAAGATCTGTAACTAAAAGATGGATCGTATCCGCTCCATTAATAGCTAGGTATTTTACCACCTGACTTCCATTTTTGGCCGTAAGGGTAACTGCAAATTCTGGAGCGTCTTGTAATATGCTCAACAAGCCGTCGGTAAACATTTTATGGTCGTCTGCAATAATGAGATTGTATGTCATAAGTTATGGTTTTAATGGAATTTCTGCAGATACCACAGTACCGCGATCTACTACAGAATCTATATGTAATCTCCCTTTTAAATTTTCTATACGTTTTCTTATATTTTGAAACCCAATACCGGTAGTAACCTTGGTAGTGTCAAACCCTTTGCCATTATCTTCAAAAAGCATGTTTAGGTGATCTTGAAATCCATTAAAATGAAGATCTACAGTAGTAGCATTGGCATGTTTTAAGGTGTTGGTGAGGAGTTCTTGTACTATTTTAAATAGCTCCATACCCATCACTTCTGGTATGGCGTTTATTTCATCTTCTGGATGTGCATGTACGCTTATTTCCATTTTCCCGGTATCCGATATGGATTTTGCATACGATGTAATAAGCGCGGTAAACCGATTTTCTTGAAACTTTTTGGGTATTAAGGTATGTGATATATCCCTTACCAGTTGGTAGGTTTCGTCTAACTGATGGCTTACATTTTTAATGCCATCATCATCATTTTTGAGGCTGGATAGTTGCAATTTAATACCCGCTAAATTACCTCCAATACTATCGTGTAATTCTTGCGCAATTCGTTTGCGTTCTTCATCTTGCGCGGCTATAGACGTTTTAATAAGATTTAGTTCTTGTTCTTGTTTTAAAGAGGTTACTTTTTGAGTATTAATTTCTTCTTGTTGTGAAGCCAATAGACTTTGCGCCTGTATTTTCTGATAATACAAATAGAGTAAGGCAATAACAGGAATGAGAATAACTAAAAAACCAATAAGAAAAGCATATTTAATGGTACGCTGTCGTTTTAGTTCTCCTTCTTTTTTAAGTTGCGCTTCTTCTAATGTTAGTATTTCTTTTTCTTTTTCAAGCGTTTCATACTGTACCTCTAGTTCTTTACTTATTTTTTGTTGTTGGCTTGTTTTTATTTCGTTTTCTACACTTCGTAAATGCGTCATTAAAGCGTAAGCGTTCTGATAATCACCTTTAGCAGAAAAAATGCGACGTTGTATATCAATGGTCTGCGCTTGATAATGCAAATTCTCCCGTTCTATAGCATTAAAGTATGTTGTAGATAATGCGATTATAGCCGCATCATAATTTCCTTGTTTATACAACAGTTCTCCTACACGAATACTGCCTTCGTTGTACAAGATATTTAATCCATTTTCCCGAGCGCGTTCTCTGGACGTATTATACAAATTAAAAGCTGTCTCATAATCCATATCCAATTCCGCTAGATACCCTAACTTTAGCTTAATAAGGAGTTCTTGTCTTAAATCATTAAATTGTATACTACCTTTTAACGCCTGGTTATAGTAGGTCTTAGCTTCCGCATAGTGTTTTTTGTATAAATGTGCGTTACCCAATTGCATTAGGGCTTCATTGGTAGGTCTTGGAAGTTCTTCCTTAAATTCATCCATTGCCTTTTGCAAAACTTCAATGGCTTTGGTGTAATTTTCTTTTTGAATATAGATTCTTCCTAAGCCAATTTTATGCTTGTATTCAAAGGTGGTGTTATTGGCTTCACGGGCATTTGTAATTCCCTTAATATGCCATTTTAGTGCATTGTCCGGTAAGCCATTTATACGACTCCCACTTGCCTGCCAAAAATTAGCTTTAGTGGCATAGTTTTTTTTGATATTACTTGGTTTATCCCAATTAACAACCTCCTTTTGATACAAATTTCCATACTTTAAAACAGAATCTCCAGTTCCGTTTTCTGTATAATGTGCAGCCAGTTGATCAAAAACGGAAAAACGCTGCTCTCCATAAGTGGAAGTATTTAAGGCGTTGTAATACGGTTGAAGCGATTCTTCTTTTTTGTTTGGAATTGTAGAAAACGAAATGCGTTTGCTTTGCTCCTGAGCTGCGGAGCTGTCTGTAGCTGTCTGTGCGCTTACGGATAAGACAAGCAACCCCATAATTGGAAGGAGTAGCACAGATGTCCATGATAACCTATTTTTTAGCATGTTACTAGGGGCATTCTTCGGAATACGAGCTCCGTTTTGTTGCTAAAATGTACTCCGAATATTTGTAATTCACAAAGGTGACTTTTTGATCCTGTATCAAACATCCCTGAAAACAGGGAATTAATAGGGTAATCTTAGGTTTTAAGTAGTTGAATGCTTGTCTATAATGTCGGCAACAATAATTTTAGCATGGATACGCGAATTTTCAATAAACCACTTATGAGTTTCCATTCCCCCACATATGACACCAGCTAAATACAAGCCTTTAATATTGGTTTCCATGGTCTCAGCATGTTGAGGTAGTTTTTTTTCATCCTTAGATAATGTTACCCCCATTTGCTGTAAGAATTCAAAATTAGGCTGGTACCCTGTTAAAGCCAATACAAAATCGTTTTCTAATGTTAGTTCTTTTTCTGAGGTTTGAATCCGTATGGTTGCGGCTGTAATTTCCTTAACCGTAGCATTGTAATACACTTTAATACTACCTTCTTCTATCCTATTAAGAATGTCTGGACGCACCCAGTACTTTACACGCTTCCCCATTTCTGGACCCCTAATAATCATGGTGACATCTGCTCCTTTTCGATAACATTCTAATGCCGCATCTACGGCAGAGTTGCTTGCACTAATTACGGCTAGCTTTTGATTGGCGTAAAAGTGAGGATCCTTATAATAGTGCGACACTTTAGCTAAATCTTCGCCAGGTGCTTGTATTGTTTTCGGAAGGTCATAAAAACCTGTAGCTACAATAATATGTTTAGCTTCATAGGTGTTTTTATCACTAGTAACACCAAAGTTGGTATTCTTTTTGGATACCGAAGTAACTTTTTCAAACAAGCGAATGTGTAGTTTGTTAGACATCACAATTCTTCGGTAATACTCTAATGCTTCATTACGCTTGGGCTTTGCTTCCTTGCTAATGAATGGAATATCATCAATCTCCAACTTTTCCGAAGAGGAGAAAAACTGCATGTTATTTGGGTAATTAAAGAGGGAATTTACAATGGTTCCTTTTTCTAGAATAATATAACTTAATCCCTTTTTCTGAGCTTCCAAACCGCACGCAATTCCAATGGGGCCACCACCAATTATGACAATATCTAGTAGCTCCATTACCCGCAAATTTCTTTTAAGTTAGCAATAGTACTGGTGGGTTTTTGACTTTTAAAAACAAAACTTCCGGCTACTAACACATCGGCTCCTGCATTAACCAATGCTTTGGCATTTTGATCATTTACCCCTCCATCTATTTCTATTTGCGTACTGGCATGCTTCTTTGCTATCATCGCTTTTAAGGCTGCTACTTTGCTATAGGTGTTTTCTATAAAGGATTGTCCTCCAAACCCTGGGTTAACGCTCATAATACATACCAAATCAATATCATTTATGATGTCTTCTAGGAGTTGTACAGAAGTATGCGGGTTTAGCGCCACTCCAGCCTGCATTCCCGCAGCTTTAATGGCCTGTAAGGTGCGATGCAGATGGTTGCATGCTTCGTAATGTACCGTAAGTATGTGGGCACCTAAATCTGCAAAAGTTTGAATGTATTGGTCCGGATTTACAATCATTAAATGTACATCCAAGGGTTTGGTAGCGTGCTTTGAGATTGCTTTTATAACCGGCATTCCGTACGAAATGTTGGGAACAAAGACACCATCCATGACATCAATATGATGCCAGTTGGCCTGACTTTGGTTTACCATTTCAACATCGCGTTGTAAGTTTCCGAAGTCTGCTGCCAATAAGGAAGGTGCTATTTTAATACTACTCATGTATCAGTTCTTGTATCAGTTTGATACAAAAATACACAATTGGGATGGGGAAATAACCACCTTTATAGGCTTTCGTTTTTTTGCCAGTAGAAGTCTAGCTTGCCAGCCCCTGAAAAGGATACAGCTAAGACAATCAAAGTAGCTTACCCGTACAGTTGGTTCCCTTTATTAATGAAAACCTCTTTTTCTAGAAGCTAACAATGCGCTAGAATTAACCGCTCCCTTTAGTTGTAGGCGCAACTAATTATAATACGCTTTATTGGTATTGGAGGTATAAGGTGTTATTACTTCAAATGTTTTAAGCCTTCGTACACTACTATACTGACGGCGTTGGCTAAATTTAAACTTCTAATATGTGGGCTGTACAAGGGTATTGTATAAACGTGGTCTTTATTGGTATTCAACAGTGTTTCTGGTAAGCCTACAGATTCTTTCCCAAAAACAAAGAAAAGTTCGTCAGTATAGGGTATGTTCCAATGGCTTTGTGTACCATGACTAGACAGATAAACCATTTTTTTATCCTGATTTTGACTATAAAATGCTGATAAATTAGCATAGGTTTTTACAGAAAGGTGTTTCCAATAATCCAAACCAGCTCTTTTTAGGCGAGCGTCACTAAGTTCAAAACCAAAAGGTTCTACCAGATGTAAAGTAGACCCTGTAGCCAGACTAAGACGGCCTATGTTCCCTGTATTCGTCGGAATTTCTGGATGAATAAGAACAATATTGTATCCCATAAATGAGTGTTGTTATACCTTTTGTAGCAAAGTATTTAAAAGAAGAAAATTTGGTAAAGCTAAAATAGCTGTTTTTAATTACTGACGAGGTCAAAGTACACCAAAAATAGGGTTGGAAATGGCACTTAGGTTAGAAAGAATTACCTAAAGGGTATAAATGAAAAAACTCCGGTAATCAGCCGGAGTTTATTCATCAATCAAAAAACGAACA
>CAZWVO010000013.1:0-12419 GCA_964637535.1 uncultured Flavobacteriaceae bacterium | reverse complement strand
GTACTATAACCGATGAAAATGAGGAAATTGTTAAAAGTAAAATGCTTCTAGTGACCAATGGCGTTGCCAGGGCAGATTTTGCTTTAGATAGCATTTTTACCACAGGAGAGTATACGTTTAAGGCCTATACCAACTGGATGAATAATTTTGAAGAACAAAATTTTTACAGTGAAAAAATAAAGGTAATTGATCCCGAAATTACAACGACTGTTGCAACCCAACGTATATCCAATACACTTTATGCACAATTTTTACCAGAAGGTGGTCATATTCTCTCTGACGCAGAAAATACTTTTGGAGCAATCATTAAAGACAGTTTGGGTTTTGGAATCCATGCTGTTAAGGGTAGTGTATTAGATGCCAATGAAAATGTGGTTACTACCTTCACCACAAATAATTCAGGTATTTCAAAATTTAATGTTACCCCTATTACCAACGGCTCGCATACGGTACGCGTTAATTATAAAGGAAAAACATATAACTACCCCATTAATAATGTTTCTGAAAAAGGCATTGTATGTAACGTATCGGATACAGAAAACGAAGTAGTACTCACCTTTAGCACAAATGCCAAAACCCTTCCTTTACTTAAAAATCAATTCTATACTTTGGCCATTCATAACGGAAATGCGCTTAATACCGTAGATCTTGTTTTTGAAGATGAGCTAAGTGTTGTGAAAAAAATTCCGCATGATGCACTACATACCGGCATCAATATTTTTACGCTTTTCGATTCCAATAATAATCCTTTATTAGAGCGACAATTTTTTAATTACAGCGGACTTTCTTTTGCGACAGCCCAGCGTCCTTCATTGCAAAAAAAGAAAAACGAAATATGGGTTACACTGCCTTATGCTGCGGTAGACACTACCCAATTGAGTAATATTAGTATTTCTGTATTGCCCATGGAAACGGTTTCTTACGGACATCATCACAATTTAGCATCTCACACCTTGCTTAAACCTTATCTAAGAGGCCCGGTTGAAAATGCAGCTTCTTATTTTACTTCAATTACCCCAGAAAAAAAGGAAGCACTAGATCAATTACTCCGTGTTAAAGGATGGAGCAGTTACGATTGGGGCACCGTTTTTAATTCTCCTCCAGATTATGAATACGACTTTGAAAAGGGCATCTCTTATGTAGCTAACGTAAACAGCATTTCTGGCGGACAGTTTTTTGTTTTTCCCAACGCCAATCACTCAAGTGAAGTAGTGGTCCTTAATGCAGGAGAAAGTGCTTTTGAACGCAACACCTTATTTCCTTTAAGTGAAGATGAAATACGTATTGGTAAGGTTAAAGAAAATGGTAAGATGGTGGCTCCTTCTGCATACGTACAATTTAGTCCAACAGAAATACCCGACCTAGAATTGAATACAGCTTCCTTACTTGCCAAACAAAAGTATTTTTTTAAGTCTTTTGATAATGTTGAGGCAGAAGCATTAAAGCTAGGAAAATTAGGGCAGCAATTAAATGAAGTTGTGGTTACCAAAACGGTGCAAGATACTCGGATAGAGAAAATCCGAAATGCTACCTTGGGTAGGGTTGAGTTTTTTGATGACGCCAAAAGAAAAAGATATCGAAATTTTGGAAATTATATTAGCCAAAACGGTTTTGAAATAGATCAGAGCAATAATCTGCTTGGAGAAGCTCCGGCAACTAGAGATGATCCAGATCTAAGATCAATAGGGCATTTTTTAATTGTAAGTCGTATCTCCAACGGCCCTAACCAAGTAACACCGCTCATCTATTTAGATGGTGTTTTGCTTTCAGAGCACAGTATTCTAAGAGAATTAAAAACAGATGATATTGATTATATTGAAATTAATAGGTCTGGAGCAGGCGGAGGACTCTTAAGTGGCGGTGGTATTATTAAAATTGTACGGGACCCTAACCGTGCCTACGCAGATTTAGATAATGGCGACACCTCTAAGGCCTATAAAATTCCATTAAAGTTTAGCACTCCAAAACGGTTTTACACGCCTTCGTATCCTTCGTATAAAAGTACTTTTTTTAAAGAATATGGTACCGTAAATTGGATTCCTAACCTGCAACCAGATGCCGCTGGGAATGTAACTTTTTCCATACCAGACCATATTCCTGGAGACATTAACCTGTTTATAGAAGGTTATGTAAATGGAAACACTTTTGTATCTGAGGTAAAAACAATAAATGCTAGAGACGCACAAGGAAATTAGCCGCTGCTTATGGTACGTTAAAATGATGTTATTTCTTTGTAGTACTTGTACATAAACCTTATTTTTATTGCGAAAACTATCGATACTTATTTTATGAGAGTTCTTATTAGCGTACTGTTGTTTACATTCAGTTTTTCTAGCATTGCTCAAACTGCTAATAATCAGCAAAATATACTCTCGGCGTATGAAAAATATACAGAACTCCCCAGAGAGGTGGCCTATGTTCATCTAAATAAGACTACCTATGTAAAGGGAGAGTCTGTTGGTTTTACAGCCTATGTCTTAGATAAAGAAAACAAGGCTTTTTCTTTACAAACTACCAACTTGTATTGCACCATTTCGGATGCAGACCAACAAGTAGTTAAACAAAAACTCATTCGTGTAGAAGAAGGGGTTGCAGTAGGTGATTTTGCTATAGACAGTCTCTTTACAACAGGCACGTACACCTTTAAAGCGTATACCAACTGGATGCGTAATTTTAAAGAGCCCAATTATTTTGTACAGCCGCTTCAAATTTTAGACCCAGAGATTACCCCTACAATTGAAAAAGAAACTATAGAGGCCAAGTTGGATGCGCAATTTCTTCCAGAAGGAGGGCATTTTATTGCGGGAGTAGAATCGGTTGTAGGTGTCGTAATTAAAGACCATCAAGGATTTGGGGTTCCCAATTTAGAAGGAACAGTTCGCAACACTGCCGGAACAACCTTAGGTAATTTTAAAGTAAACCATTTTGGTATTGGACAATTTCCGTTGCTTCCTAAAGTAGGAGAGCAATACCACGCAGAGGTAACCTATAATGGTAAAAACTTTTCGTTTCCCCTCCAAAAAGCAAAACCTAGAGGAGTTGGTATAAAAGTGCAAAACTTAAGAGATAAGGTAGGTATTACCTTAAACACCAATGCAAGTACCCTACCCACTATAGCCGGAAAGCAATACACCCTTTTAATTCATAACGGAAAGGAAATAAAAGCGTTGGATATTAATTTTACCGATCAGCAACAACTGGTGAAAATTATTCCACATACCGATCTCTATGCTGGAGTAAATATTTTTACCCTCTTCAATAACGAAAACAAACCGCTCTTAGAACGACTCTATTTTAACCATGATCCCCTTTCTTTTACTACTCCTAAAAACCCTATTAGAAATACGAAAGGAGATAGCATCACCTTTTCTATCCCCTTAGATGCTATAGATGTTAGCAAACTAAACCAACTAAGTGTTTCGGTCTTGCCGTCTGATACTAAATCCTATGCTTTTCAGGACAACTTAGCTTCTTCTGCCTATATCAAACCATACGTAAATGGGATTGTTGAAAACGCCAGCTATTATTTTACAACAATAACCCCAAGAAAAAAATATGAGCTAGATCTACTCTTGCTTACCCAGGGATGGAGTAGTTATGATTGGAATACCATTTTTAATCATCCCCCAGATTACAAGTTTAATTTTGAAAGAGGTATAAGCCTTACGGCCACACAGAATGGTTCTGCTGCGCAACAATTTTTTCTGTATCCATCCGCTAACAGTGCGTCTGCTCTTGTTGGCTTAGAAAATGGGAAAAATAGTTTTATCCAAAAAGAATTGCTACCTATTACGGGAGAAGAAATTCGTATTGGAGCCATTACTGCAAAGGGAGAAATGAAAAAACCTTCGTTATATACGCAATTTACTCCTGCAACAATTCCGCCGCTAGTAAATCAAGAGATTCCGTATTTACAGCCTAAAACGGCGTACAACTTAGCACCCACAGAAGCGGCATTAATGCGTTTTGACGGGGTAGAACAATTAGACGAGGTAGTACTTGTTCAAAAACGAAAAGAAGCGCGTATTGAACGACTAAAAAACAGATCTCTAGGAAATTTAGAAGTTTTTGGAGACCGGGAACGAAGGCAATATCAATTTTTAAGCAATTATATTAGTCAGCGTGGTTTTGCGGTGGAAGAAAGTCCTAATGGCACCGTAACCATTGTTAATCGTAATCCTATAACCCCAAATAATAGTATCCCTACCATCTATTTAGATGGCGTACTGCTTATTGATTTTGACATCTTATACCGTCTTTCTCTAGAAACGGTAGATTATATCGAAGTAAACCGTTCTGGTGCTGGAGGTGGCCTTCGTGGTGGTGGTGGCATTATTAGAATTGTTACCGATCCGCAAAAACGATTCGACACCAATAAAAAAGACGTTTTCAATGCCTATAAAGTGCCTTTGGCCTTTAGTGAGGCCAAAAAATATTACGCTCCTAGTTATGGGTCGTATACCAGTTCTTTCTTCAATTCGTATGGCGCATTAGGGTGGTTTCCTAAACTTACTCCAGATGCTAACGGTACTATTTCTATAACTATAGAAGATCATGGCGTTTCCGATATTACCTTATTTATTGAGGGTGTTGTTAACGGTAATACCTTTGTATCTGCAGCAAAACAGGTGTCTTCAAATTAGCGATACCTTCTCCAAGGAAATAAGGAATCTCATTATCTTTACAGGGTGCTAAAAATAGCCTACCATCCTATCTATACCCATCCCTTGCCTGCAGGGCATCGATTTCCTATGGAAAAGTACGATTTACTGCCACGGCAACTGCTTTACGAGGGCACTTGTACTCCATCTAATTTTTTTGAACCAGAAATTCCGAATGATAAATATATTGTTGCGGTACATGATCCAGAATATTTCTACGATTTACTCAATATTAAAATTGCTCCAAAAGAAGCCCGAAAAATTGGCTTTCCCCTTACTGAAGATTTGGTTGAACGGGAGCGCATTATTGCAGACGGCACCATAAAAGGCTGCGAATTTGCCTTAACACATGGCATTGCTATGAATATAGCAGGAGGTACACATCATGCGTATACCAATAGAGGAGAAGCCTTTTGTATGCTTAATGACCAAGCTATAGGCGCACGCTATTTGCAAGCCAAAAATTGGGCTAAAAAAATACTGATTGTAGACCTGGATGTTCATCAGGGAAACGGTACCGCTGAAATTTTTAAAGAAGATCCTTCGGTCTTCACCTTTTCTATGCATGGCATTGCCAATTATCCCTTTAAAAAAGAGGTTTCCGATCTGGATATTGGGTTACAAAAAGGAACGGAAGACGCGCCTTATTTAAAGATTCTAAAAGACACACTACCCCAACTTATAGAAACGGTACAGCCTAATTTTATTTTTTATCTCTGTGGCGTAGATGTCATTAAAACAGATAAGTTAGGCACCTTAAACTTGAGCCTTGAAGGGTGTAAGGCCAGAGATGCTTATGTTTTAGAAACCTGTAAACAACTACAAATTCCTGTGCAATGCAGTATGGGGGGCGGTTATACCCCAGATATTAAAACCATTGTAGAAGCACATGCTAATACCTATAGAATAGCTCAAGAGCTCTACTTTTAATTCTAAGAAGTAGTTTACATTGCGCAAAAACGTTTAATTTTATATTTAAATTCTAAGAATGAATAAATTTTTTGTGCTATTTCTTGGTGTATTAAGTCTCTCTGTTTCCAGTGCGCAAACCGTTTCTTCGCAAAAAAATACCTGGCAACTATTTACCTATGATATCGGAAATGTTTTTCAGGGTATGGGTCATGCCTATAGTAGGCCACTGCATTGGGAGGGAAAAGACTGGTCTACTTTTGGCGGAGTTTCTGCAGCTACCGGATTACTATTTCTTTTTGATCAACCTACTTCTGATTTTTTTAGAAGACAACGCTCAGACATTCCTGATTTCTTGGTAGATTATGGTACTTCTTATGGCAAGCCAGAATACAATTATATGTTAACCGGTGGGGTATATTTAACAGGCCTCTTTACAAAAGATAAAAAGCTAAGACGTACTGGGGTTTTGCTTATTTCTTCAGCTTCAACGGCTGGTCTTCTGCAGCTTCTTGTGAAATATCCTTTTGGCAGGGCCCGACCAACAAGCGGAAAATCTAAAGATACTTTTGATCCTTTCAGCGGCGACAGAGAATTTCATTCTTTCCCATCTGGCCATACCATATTGTCGTTTACCAATGCTTACGCAATTGCTAAACAGTTTAAAAACCCGTGGCTAAAAGCAGGTATTTATACCGTAGGGATAATTCCCGGTTTATCCCGTTTATGGCGAGGAGATCATTGGTTATCCGATGTAGCCTTTGGTGTTGCCGTTAGTATTTTTACCGTAGAATCTATAGATCGGTATTTGGATAAAAAATACGATGAAAAATACAATGATGAAGGAAAAAAAGTAAGCTGGAATCTTAATTTTGGTCCAGGACAACTAGGGGTTAGAATGCAGTTCTGATTTCCCATATTCCTGGGACTAGGAATCTCTTTTTTCCTTTAGCCTGCTTCCAAGCATGATCTAAGCGCGTACTTAAAATTTACACTCCATCATCAAACAGCACCTCCGAATAAGCAAAACGGTAAAACCATAACGCTCTAACCTAATTTACCGCATTGGAAACGGTTAAAATATGATATAGGTACTCAATACCAAGGCTACTATAATTAAACCTACTACCAAAGCATACTTCCACGGAGTAGTATCTATTGCCTCTGTAATTTTAGGAACATAAATGTCTGTTTTGGGTTTCACCATACCTACAACAAGCATAATACCAATATTTATTAAAAATAATATTCCCATAATATGTAAGAAATGCGGATAGGCCTGCGCCTTAACTAAAGCCAATTCTGCTGTATCTGTTATACCCGATGCCGCTGCACTTTCCAAGGCTTGATTTTGCAGCATTGGTGCTATCATAAACTGACTCACCAAATACATGAGCACCCCACCAACCAATACTATTTTTGCCCCTAAGGCAGGTACTTTTTTGGTGACAATACCAATGATCACCACCGCTAATATGGGTACACTTAAACTTCCTAATGACTCTTGTATATAGGCAAAAAGGCCATCTGGCGCATTCCTAATAAAGGGTGCAATAGACATGGAAATAATTGCCAACGCCAAACCAAATAACTTCCCAGCTTTTACCGTTTGCATTTCGGATGCTCCCTTGTTAAAGAACTTCTTGTATAAATCAAAACCAAAGAGTGTAGCACTACTATTTAATAAACTATTAAATGAACTTAAAATAGCTCCAAATAAGACTGCCGCAAAAAAGCCCAATAAGCCCGCAGGTAAAACCCTACGCACCAATTCTGGGTAGGCTGCATCGGCATCTGTAAGTTCGGATCCAAAAAGATGCCAAGCAATAATTCCGGGAAGGACTACAATAACTGGGATTAAAAATTTTACAAAAGCGGCTAGCATCATTCCTTTTTGCCCTTCCGCTAAGCTTTTAGCGCCAAAAACACGTTGCAAAATAGATTGATTGGTTCCCCAATAATACATCTGTGCAATCATCATCCCGGTAAATACGGTAGAAAAAGGGATGGAAGAGGTAGGCCCGCCCACAACATCAAATTTATCTTGATTGTCTGTCCATAAGGTACTTAAACCCTGCATAACACCGCCATCTTCTCCGATAAGAGACAGTCCAAAAACAGGAATCATTAACCCCCCAATTAAAAGACCAATAGCATTAATAAGGTCGGAGACCGCAACCGCTTTAAGTCCTCCAAAAATAGCGTAAACAATACCTATTAAGCCAATACTCCAAACGCATACCCAATAGGTCATATTTTCGGATATTCCTAAAAGTTCGGGCAATTCAAACATGGTTACAAATGCCTTAGAACCAGCAAATAATATGGTGGGTAACAATACAATGCCAAAGGCAATAAGAAACAATACCGATAAAATCACTTTTGTATTTTCATCAAAACGCCCTTGAATAAATTCTGGAATGGTCGTAATTCCTTTTTTCATGTATTTAGGAAGAAACCAAAGGGCTGTAATTACCATGGCAATTGCAGCTAAGGTTTCCCAGGCCATCACCAGCACACCTTCTGTAAAAGCTTGGCCGTTAAGTCCAACAATTTGTTCTGCAGAAAGGTTGGTTAAAAGCAAGGAGCCTGCTATGGTTATTGCGCCAAGACTTCTTCCTCCTAAGTAATATCCATCTGCAGATTTTTCATTTGTTTTTCTGGTGGCGTACCAAGCAACAGCTGCTACTAAAGCAGTGAAGCCAATAAAAGAAATTATAGCTAATGCATCCATAATTGATTCGTTGGTTTTTTAGTAAAAGGTTATTGCTGAATATGAGGTAACATTGCACAGGGGAACACTACCTTTTGCTAAAAATATGTTTTTTTTCGCAATGATCGTACTTTAGCGGTCATAAACTAGCCTGGAATAGCCTCTTAAGATGCCACTATGTATAAAACCACAAAATGCTACCATTCCATTTAAGGAAGGCCATAAATTGCAACAACTCCAAAAACCCATACGTTAAAACGTAAGGCTTTGGAGCTGCTGCCTCTATATGCAATAGGTACTACGCTTTCCCCAACATAAGCAACTCATTGCATTTTATTTCCGTAACATAGCGTTTCTCGCCCTCTTTGGTTTCATAGCTACGGTGTATGAGCTTTCCTGATACTGCTACCTCTTTCCCTTTAGTAAGGTAATTTTCTACCACCTCAGCAGTCTTCCCCCAGGCCACAACATTGTGCCATTGGGTATCTTCTACCTTTTCACCTTTAGCATTGCGGTAGTTTTCATTAGTGGCAATAGCAAATTTGGCAAGTTTACTCCCATTCTCCAGGTTTACAATTTCTGGGTCTTGCCCTAAGTTTCCAATCAACTGTACTTTGTTTTTCAGTGCATTCATAATAAATAGATTTTAGTGTTAAACAGTTAATGCAATCGAACGGTTTTAGTCCGACAAGGCAAACTTAGAGACAATGTACAATGGGATTCGGTTAGGAAGCGTTTACTTTCGTTTAAAGTCGTTTGTAAACGTTTGTTGTCGTTTAAAATTGCCAGAAACTGCCATCTATATGGCATCTATATACAATGTGGCGGGAAGGGTGAACTGGTGCTATTCTAGAATTTTTAACTTTATATAGTTTATTTTTATAGGTATATAACAAGTTGTGCGTCATACTAACCGACTTAATAATATGATTGACAAAAAATTAAAAGGATCAGAAATTTCATTCGGGAAAGCTAACAAATCTGACTCTCTTCGGATTTCAATTTTACTTAAAACGGTAAATATTGAAGCCTACGCTTGGAATGGAATTAGCTCTGAAATTGCCAATTATACTACCAAGCGATTTTCACCAGAAAACATTGAGAAAATTATAAACCAAAATCCTGAACAATTAATAATAGCCTATAAAAATGGTAATCCGATTGGAGTTGCTGAAGTATTATATAAAAGTAAATGTCCAGTTAAAAAAACAGATGTTCCTGAATTGAGTAAGTTATATGTTCTTGCAAGGTTTTATGGACAGGGAATTGGATTGATATTACTACAAGAAGCTGAAAAAGAAATTTGGAAAAAGGGATTTAAAGAAGTTAATCTGGAGGTTTGGACAAATAATGACAGGGCTATTGGATTTTATAAGAAACACGGATATCAATCAATTGGAACGGTGGATTTTCCAATGGATGAAAATACATATGAGAATCTTGTAATGAATAAAATTCTTAACAAAGAAAATGAATAAATGTATGAACGCACAACAATGTATAACCGCAATTACGGCGGATTCGACTACGTCCGAATTCACTCGGAATTGAGAGTTATGTACCAGACCGAAAATTAATGCATATAAATCCGTAACTGACGGTTATACGAAACCGTTACCCATAAGTTTTGACACGCGGTAAATGTGAATCAATAATTTAATACATTGGGGAATTATGATCAATAACACATCATCAATCTTTAAGGTTTTTATGACTGCATTATTTGCAGGTTTGATTTTATTTTCACTGTGGCAACTATACACTTCCTATGTTACCTATACTAATGGTGAAACAACTATGGCAACCATAGAAAAGTATCATGAAACCCCATATAACCCACAAAGTATTACGGGAAGTGAAATGACTTATACGCCCGTTTTTAGTTTTCTAGATGGTAATGGAAAAAAACTAACATTACGTTCGGGAACTTCTTCAAGAAAAAAAAAGTATGCCATAGGAGAATCAGTAAAAGTATTTTATCCCAAGGATAAACCCATTGCTGCGCAAATCGTAGGATACTTCCCTTTTAAAACACATCTCATACTTTTAGGACTAGGATTTTTGGGTATTGTTTTTATCCGCTTTGAATTTATTAAAAACGCGAAGCAATAATTTTTCAAATATTCAATTCAGAACAAATAAAATCCCAAAAAATAGCCAGCACTTAAATCAAACAAAATTAGCAGCTAACAGCGGCTATAATTCCTTGTGGTGGATTTTTCCTGCGGAAAATCACTATCTTTAAATCATCACTTGGTTCACGCGGACAATTCCGCAACAAAACCATACCTCAACCCTTGTACAACATTAAAAACAGGTATACCAATGAGTAAAATTAAATGGGTTTCAGTAGATGATTTTTTGAGTGACATAAAAAAAATAAATGAAGAAATCCGAGAAGAAGTAATTGAAACCATAACCAATAGCAAAGAAGAACCCTATGATTTTAATTATGTCTTAAAGACACTTGAACAAACCAAAAACTGGTATATTCATGAGGGTGATTTGATATTGAATAACTCTTTCTCTTCTGAGTATGCGCTAATCGTAAAAGGGAACCTTATTATTAATGGTATATATGACGACTATAAGGATTCATATATTGGAAACGTCATAGTACTGGGCAATCTAGAGGCCGACCATATTTATAGTTGGGGTACGCTTACCGTGTTAGGAGACATCAAGGCCAAAGGGTTAATCTTTAACGAGTACAATGACCATGTATTTGAAACAAAGGGGGAGATACATTGCAAAGCCTTTTATGTTAGCGATAAACAAGTGCTATATAAGGACAAATTATTAACTACTGAATTTGAAAGAGACTATGATGGTATTATTACCGGCTCCAGCATTAGTGCCTTTTTTGTAGACGAGGTAATAAATAAAGATGAAGATGATGAAGAGTTTTATGAGCTAGATTCGCGTAATGTCAAACAACTCTTATATGATGGAAAAGACATATTTAAAACCTGAATACTACCGTGTACAACAATGCCTATAAATAACATAGACTTGGCCTTGCAAGGCTAGATCTGTAGCTATTTAGCATCTCCGCCAAATCTTTTGACTTTGGAAACAAAAAAGAAAAAACCTGCTTGCCGATAGGCAGGCAAAACAAACATCGATGAGAAATCTGAAAGCGCCAAAATACTTCTATTGTCTTGTTTTAATTCTACTGCCTAGTTCCATTTTCGCTCAAAACATGAAAAAAGAAAAGATGGAACAACTACACTTTTTAGTTGGTGAGTGGGTGGGTACATCAAAAATTTATACCAATGGAATTGTAACAAAACAGGGGGCTGCTTATGAAAAAATAGCATATGATTTGGACAAGAGCATTTTGGTAATTGAGTTGAATACGGCGTTTTTGCAGCTTCACACCATCATCAATTATAACGAAAAAGATCGTACCTATTACTACCATCGTTTTTCTAAAAATGGCGCAGCCAGATATCCAGCGGAATATAAAGACGGAAAACTCATTGTCTGGAGAGATGAAAATACTCGGTTTTTTTTCGGCAGAACTTCAGCAGGAGATTTTCAAGAATACGGAGAACAACTGATTAATGGGAAATGGACTAAAACTTTTGAAGATACGTTTAAAAATACACAGTAATACCTGCTAAGCTAAACAACGGATATGCAAAACCGTGGTAAGTAATTGCAAAATAAACGCTCAAAAAAAGCATTGAATACTACCAACTTTTGCCCTTAGCTAAAAACCAATGAAAACAAGACTTTTCTTTTTATTAGTATCAATTCTTGTATGTTTTACTATGGTGCAATGTAAAACAAGCTCGTTAAAACAAAAAGAAAAATTAAAAGACTACAGAAAGTATTATCTCGAAATATATAAGGCAGATAGTCTTTCTCTGATTGGAGAATACGAAAATAGCTTTACTATTCTGGATTCACTATTTAAAATATATGAACCAACTAATGCCCCTCCATATTATGAATACGAAACTTATTTAAAAGTAAGTCGCCTTTCTAAAAAAAGAATTTCGAAAAAAAAAGTTACTCGTTTAATTGCGAATTACGGTTATGACATAAAGACTTTTGATGTAACAACTTATCCAGTTCTTAATACGGTTTTTGAAGAATCTAATATTTCAAAAAGAGGATATCGTAAACAC
>CAZWVO010000012.1:0-12513 GCA_964637535.1 uncultured Flavobacteriaceae bacterium | reverse complement strand
CCACAATGGTATTTTGCGCCACAACTGCGGCACCATCATGTAATGGACTATTCTTGTACGTAGCTTGGTGTCACAATTTTTGCAGTTCATGAATAGTGTTGTTATAGGAGGTCTTCCTTAATAATACTGTGGAGTTCCGTGAGGTCTTTAAATAGCACAAACTCCCCATTTCTAATATAGGTAATTTGTCCAGTTTCTTCGCTTACTACTATAGCAAGAGCGTCTGTTTTCTCCGTAATTCCTACAGCTGCTCTGTGGCGCAGTCCAAAACGTAAGGGAATAGTTCGCTCTTTAGAAACGGGTAGTATCACCCTAGTAGCCACAATGGTATTTTGCGCCACAACTGCGGCACCATCATGTAATGGACTATTCTTATAAAAAATACTTTCTATAATAGGTTGAGCCACTTCAATATGCATGGTGTCACCAGAAGATTTTACAAAATCTAAGGAGTTGCTTCGTTCAATTACAATTAAGGCTCCTGTTCTTGAGCTTTCCATTTTTTTACATGCTCCAAGTATAGCTTCTATGTTAGTAGTAGAGCTAAAGGAATCCTGCTTTAAAAACTTAAAATGGCGTATAAAATTACGCTTGGAAGCAAAGTTTGTAGAACCAATCATTAAAAGAAACTTGCGTATTTCTTGTTGGAAAACAATGATAAGAGCAATAAGGCCAATATTCATAAAACCACCTACAATACTACTAATCATTTTCATGTCTAGTAATTCTGTAAGCTTCCAAAGCGCCCAAACAATAACAATACCAATAAAAATATTAATGGCCACGGTGCCACGTACAAGTTTGTAGATATAGTACAAGAGTATAGCAACAAGGACAATATCTATAATATCCGTGATCTTAGGTTGTGCAAAATCAATAAAATCCAATCCTTGTCGTTTTTGTAAAATTAAAAAAAATAGAGAAGCGAAATACGAAACATTTTTAGGGCTGTATATGTTTCATTAATTGTACACATTCTACAGCTTCTTTTACATCGTGTACACGCAATATATTAGCCCCTTTGGATAAGGCAAATGTGTTTAAAACCGTAGTGCCATTTAGCGCCTCCGAAGCATTTGTTTGCAGTACCTTGTAAATCATAGATTTTCTACTTAAACCTGCAAGAAGCGGCAGATCTAAAGTTTTGAAAAGGTGCAATTGCTGCAGTAACTGATAATTTTGTGCTCTATTTTTTGCAAACCCAAAACCTGGGTCAATAATGATATCTTGTATTCCAGCATCTCTAGCTAGCCCAATACGCTCCGAAAAATAATAAAGGATATCTGTAACAAGGTGTTTGTATTGCGTCTGTTCCTGCATGGTCTCCGGTGTTCCTCTCATATGCATCATTACATACGGAGCTCGGTATTTTGCAACAACAGCATACATGTTCTCATCTGCCGCCCCGCCACTAATATCGTTAATGATATGAGCACCCATATCAAGACAAGTATCTGCTACTGTACTATTAAAAGTATCAATAGAAAGCAGGGCTTCCGGAAATTCTTTTAATATAGCACCTACCATAGGTGCAATACGCGCTATCTCTTCTTTTTCCGTTATCGCTGTTGCGCCTGGTCTAGAACTATAGGCTCCAATATCTATAAACGTAGCACCCTGCTCTAGCATTAAGGCAGTCTGTTGAAGTACTGCTTTATTACTTTGATAGTTGCCTCCATCATAAAAAGAATCTGGCGTAATGTTAAGGATGCCCATTATTTTTGGAGAAGTAAGGGCTATGAGTTTTCCTTGGCAGTTAATAGTCATGGTTTTCCTTATTTTGATAGCCGAAGTTTATGGAGTACAATTCGCTTCTTTAAGTTTATACAATTACCTTTGAATAAATTCAAAAATTTAAGCGAAATTTACGCAAATTAGTACATATAGATGCAGCATACCTCGGAACAATACGATGCGGTCATAGGAACATGTAGAGATTTATTTGTAAAGAAAATGAAAGACTACGGTTGTGCATGGAGAATTTTACGCCTTCCTTCTTTGACAGATCAAATTTATATTAAAGCGCAACGCATACGTGGTTTACAGGAAAATGAGGTGCGAAAAGTAGATGAGGGCGAACAAGCAGAATTTATTGGAATCATTAATTATGCTATTATGGCCCTTATTCAGCTAGAGAAAGGTATTGTTGAACAACCAGACCTTTCCGACGCAGAAGCCTTGTCACTTTACAATACCCATATAGCGGAAACCAAAGCCTTAATGGAGAATAAGAATCATGATTATGGAGAGGCATGGAGAGATATGCGAGTTAGTTCCCTTACCGATCTCATTATTCAAAAACTATTGCGTGTAAAGCAAATAGAAGATAATAAGGGTAAAACACTGGTAAGTGAAGGAATTGATGCAAACTACCAAGACATGATCAACTACTCCGTTTTTGCCATGATACATCTCAACGCAACAACCAATTAAGTTATTAGGAATTTGGAAATTACCACCTTATGAAGATACTTGTAGCCCTTTCCAGAATCATTGTTGGAACACTTTTTATTATTAGCGGATTAATAAAACTCAATGATCCGGTAGGATTTTCATTTAAATTAGAAGAATATTTTTGGCCAAGTGTACTCAATTTACCATTTCTGGAGCCTTATGCGTTAAGCATATCCATTTTTGTTGTTATTGTAGAAGTGCTCCTTGGCGTAATGCTCTTGTTAGGAATTTGGAGAAAATTCACCATTTGGAGTCTGTTGGGGATGATTCTCTTTTTTACGTTTCTCACCTGGTTTTCGGCCTATTATAACAAGGTCACGGACTGTGGCTGTTTTGGCGATGCCATAAAGTTAACTCCATGGGAATCTTTTACTAAAGATGTAATTCTGTTGGTGTTAATTCTTATTATGGTGATAGGAATAAAACACATAAAACCCCTTTTTACAAAAACGTTTAGAAGTATAACTACGCTATTAGCACTGGCAGCTAGTATTGTTTTTGCAGTGACCGTGCTAAGGCATTTACCTTCGGTAGATTTTAGACCCTATAAAATTGGAGCTAATATTATAGACGGGATGAGTGTTCCTGAAGATGCTCCTAAACCCATTTATGAATACGCTTGGAAATTTAAGGTTGGGGAAGAAGAGCAAGTCATTGTTACCAATGGCGACTACCCTACGGTAGATGGGGAATTTATTGATGTAGAAACAACAGAAATTCAAAAAGGATACGAACCTCCAATTCACGACTTTACCATAGAAAAGGATGGGGAAGACTTTACGGTTTCGCTAATGGAAGAGCCTAGCCTAGTACTGGTTATTGCCTATGATTTAACCAAAACCAAGACGGAAGCCTTTAGTAAGCTTAAAGAGGTTACTGATAATGCGCTTCGCAAGCATTACAAGGTTATTGGGATGTCTGCTTCTAGTTTAGAACAGTCCAATTCCATTATTGAAAAATACGACCTTAATTTCGAGTTTTACTTTACAGATGAAACTACTCTTAAAACAATTATAAGATCGAACCCCGGAGTATTAGTACTTAGTAAAGGTACGATCACTCAAAAAGTACACTATAATGATTTGGAAGACTTGCAGTTTACAAATGCATATGCGCAAGAGTTAGATTTAGAACTAAAACACAGTTTGGATAGTATAATGGTATTAGATCAAAAGTACAGGGCTAACCCTACTGTAGATACCTGGCCCTTGCAAAGTGCTATTGATAGCGCTAATATGGATTATATTGCTAAAATTATAGAGGAGCACGGATACCCAGGAACTAGTTTAGTGGGCAACCAAGCAGGATCTGTAGCGTGGTATGTGATACAGCATTCGAACAAAATATCCACCTATATCGATCAAATTAAGAAAGCTGCTGAAACCAAAGAACTTCCTTATCATTTATATGCCATGATGTTAGACCGGAGTTTAATGGAACAGCACAAACCCCAGCTATTCGGAACACAAGGAATGTCTTATTTTGTTGGAACACCTCAAGAAATTTCTTTGATTTGGCCTATAGATAATCCAGAAGAGGTAAATGAAAGAAGAACAAAAGCGGGCTTTACAGATACTGTTGAGGCAAATGCAAAGCGCTTATACGGAGAAGATTTTCAATTCAAACATTGGACTTTAGAAGAGGTAAATAACGTTCTAAATAAAACTACAGAATAACCACGGCTAGCGTTACAACCAGCGCATATCGTATAGTTAAAAACAGCTAATAAGGAATTGATTAAACACTTAAGAAAAGAAACGAATGAGAAGTAAAATAGTTGCCGGAAACTGGAAAATGAATAAAACCCTTGAAGAAACGGAAACCTTATTGTTTGCATTGGCAGCCAAGCTGCCAGATACTACCGCTGAGGTAATGGTAGCGCCTCCCTATGTTAATCTTACCGGAGCGGTAAGAAGCTTAGAAGGCTCAATAATTCAGGTAATAGCACAGAATATGCATTTTGCAGAAAACGGAGCCTATACGGGAGAAATATCTGCAGATATGCTGTTAAATGTTGATATTGATACCGCCATCATTGGGCATTCAGAACGTCGTGCCTATTTTGGAGAAACCGATGAGATTTTGGCAAAAAAGGTAACCACTGCTTTGTCAAAAAATATACGGGTAATGTTCTGTTTTGGAGAAGAGTTACAAGACAGAAAATCAGGGAACCATTTTAAGGTTGTAGAAGAACAATTGCGCAGCGCTTTGTTTAGTTTAGAAGCTAGTGCTTGGAGTAAATTATACTAGCCTATGAACCAGTTTGGGCTATAGGAACAGGAGAAACAGCAAGTCCAGAACAAGCTCAAGAGATGCATGCTTTTATTAGAAAAACAATAGTAGATACCTATAATGCTGGCATAGCGAATTCGGTTTCTATTTTATATGGAGGTAGCGTAAAACCAGGAAATGCTACCGCTATTTTTTCGCAACCCGATGTGGATGGTGGACTCATAGGTGGAGCTTCTCTGGTTGTAGATGATTTTATAGCTATCATAGAAGCAATTTAAACGCCTACTACTATAGTCTTTCGCTCAAATCCAGTTATGAGTAATTATATTGAATACCAATTTACAGTCAATCCCTTACAACCTGCAACAGATATTTTAATAGCAGAGTTAGGAGAAGTGGGTTTTGAGAGTTTTGTAGAAAACGAAACGGGATTACTAGCCTATATTCAAAAGAAAGATTGGCATTCAAAGATTATAGAAGCGGTGACTATTTTGGAGCATCCAAATTTTGAAATAAGCCAAGCGTATAAAGAGATTCATGAAGAGAACTGGAATGCGGTATGGGAGTCTGATTTTAACCCAATACAAATAGGGAATAACTGTGCGGTTCGTGCGGCATTTCACGACCCTCCTAAGAATGTAAAGTATGACATTGTGATTACGCCGAAAATGAGTTTTGGTACAGGTCATCACGAGACTACCCATATGATGCTAGAACAACTATTGGCATTAGAACTTCAAGAAAAATTGGTTTTAGATATGGGCTGTGGTACTGGGGTCTTAGCAATTCTTGCTGCCATGAAAGGGGCCAAAGCTATAGATGCTATTGATATAGATCCATGGTGCTATCAAAACACCAAAGAAAATGTGGCAATTAACAAATGCCACCAAATAGACGCCTATGAAGGCGATGTTTCACTACTAGAAGATCAAAAATACGATCTCATTATAGCGAATATTAATCGCAACATTTTACTCAAAGATATTCCTATCTATGTAAAACATCTTAACCCGGGGGGAATGTTAATAGTGAGTGGTTTTTATACGCAAGACCTAGACAAAATTTCTCATGCTTGTACGCTTCAAAGGTTAAAATTTGCAAAAAAAATGGAAAAAAATAATTGGGTCGCTGCAAAATATGTATTTTAGACTTGGTAATGATACAATTTAAAGTGATGAGTACCAGAGAAAAACAGTCAGAAGACCTGCTTTTAGAGGAGGAAACGGTAAAACAAAGTGAGATTGTACTTTTCAATGATGATGTAAATACTTTTGATCATGTTATAACTACCTTAATCAATGTTTGCGAACACACTCCGGAACAAGCAGAACAATGCTCTTTAATTGTACATTATAATGGAAAATGTACAGTAAAAACAGGTGTTTATGAAGATTTAAAACCAAAGTGTAGTAGACTGCTGCAAGCTGGCTTAAATGCAGAGATTATGTAAGCTAAGCGCATCTGGTCGCTTTCTTTTTTGTGTGCTGTTTTCTTTTATTATCTTTAGTTGCAAACGATACTCCCTAAATAGCGAAGTTGAAATTCCACATCTTTTTATTTTTTTTCATTTGCTTACTTCCCATCTTTGGGCAGGAGTTACCGCCAATAAAGAATTATACACCAATTGATTATGAGGGTGAAAATCAGAACTGGGCTGTTGCTCAAAGCAATTCTGGACACCTATATTTTGCTAATAACAGTAGTTTATTAGAGTTTGATGGTGAAGAATGGAATACCTACCCTTCTCCTAATGGCTCTGTTGTTAGAGCCTTAGCCATATCTAAAAATGTAATATATACGGGTTGCTATATGGAGTTTGGGTACTGGACAAGAAATAGATTTGGTGGGTTGGACTATCATTCTTTAACCAGTACAAAAGAGGTACCGCTCTTAGAAGACGAACAATTTTGGAACATTGCTACCATAGATGATACTATTCTTTTTCAATCTTTAAGACGTATTTACAGTTATAGTTTAAAGGATAAATCCTTTAAGATTCATGAAGTGCCGGCATCAAAAGCTAAAATTTTTGAGGTGAACTCAGGAGTATACGTACAGAAAAAAAATGAAGGTATCTTTAAAGTAACAGGAGGTAAATTGTTTTTGCGTTCCGATAGTGATGAAGTTGCTCAAAAAAGCCTGGTTGGACTCTTTGAAGAAGATGGAGCATTGTTCTGTGTCATGGAAGATGCCAATTTTTACAAAATTGACGCAAATGGAAAAGCTAAACTATGGGATATCCCGGCCAGTGCCCAACTAGAATCATTAAGCCTTTACAGCGCAACACGCTTAAAAAATGGCAACTTTATTTTAGGAACCATCTCAGACGGCATATATCATATTTCTTCGGAGGGAGGGTTTATTCAAAAAATAAATCAGCGAAAAGGACTCAATAACAATACCGTATTAAACATTTTTGAAGATCGGGAGTCTAATCTTTGGTTGGCGCATGATAATGGTATAAGTGTACTAAATCTCAATTCTCCCTTTAAAGAGTACATAGATAAGTTAGGTGCCTTAGGTGTAGTATACACAGCAGAACGTTTTAATAATTATTTATATCTAGGAACCAATCAAGGGCTTTTTTACAAACCACTTAATGCCAAAACAGATTTTACACTAATAAAAGGAACTGAAGGGCAAGTATGGAATCTTATTAATATAGATGGAACACTTTTTTGTGGTCATAATAACGGAACCTTCCTTGTTACAGAAGATAGGGTAGAACATATTTCTAAATTACCCGGTACTTGGGATCTTAAAAAGATAGGGAAAAATCCCAATTACTTAATTCAAGGAAATTATAACGGCTTAAGCATATTAAGAAAAACAGCAGGTAAATGGGAGTATGTTCAAAAATTGGAAGGTTTCGATATTTCCAGTAGGTTTTTTGAGTTTTATGACAGTGATAAGCTTATTGTAAATAATGAATACAAGGGGCTTTTTAAGTTGCAACTCAATACTACCTTCTCTGCTTTAAAGTTAATAGAAAGTGAACCAAGTAGAGGATATGGTTCTAGTTTAGTGCGTTTCTTTGATGATATTTTGTATACTACTAATAATGCGGTGTATAAACTAGATAAAGAAAATCATGATGTAGTATTGGACACCACCTTAACAACACTTTTTTTTAATGCTAAGGAAAAATTATCTAGTATCCTTATCCCAGATGGTAATGCAGATAGATTATGGTCTTTTTCTGACGGGAGTCTGCGTTATCTGGGCTTAGATAAATTTGGCTCAAAACCTACACTGAAAAGTATTTTATTACCCAAATTTTTAAGCAATAGACTTGGGGTTTCTGGTTTTGAAAATGTAAATAACATTAGCAAAGAGGCTTATCTTATAGGGACCTCTAATGGGTATGTAACGCTCAATTTAGCGAAAATTAATGCGCCTACCTACCGTATAGATCTAACAGAAGTTGCTAAGGAATACTTTGATAAACCTACAGAAAAAGTACCTTTAGATAGCGTAATGTATTTTAAGAATTCGGAAAATAAATTGTTTTTTTCCTATGCGGTGCCGCAGTATCATAAATATACAGATGTAAAGTACCAGTATAAATTAGATGGTTTTCATGACAATTGGAGCAGCTGGTCTTCCATAGGGCACATCTCTTTAGAAAATCTGCCTTTTGGGGAATATAGTTTTAGAGCACGCGCCATAGTAGGAGGGACACTTACGGAAAATACCATTAGTTATAACTTTGAAATAGGGCGTCCTTGGTATTGGTCTTATTTGGCTATAGTATTGTATGTATTGGGTTTTATACTTTTATCATTCCTTGTTCATAAACGATACAAAGCGTATTACAAAAAGCAACAAGATCAGATCTTTACAGAAAATAAAAGAAAGCAGAAACAAAAAAAGGTAAAGACGCAGAAGGCCTTAATGAAACTGAAGAACGAAAAATTAAAGCAAGAGATAGAAGGTAAAAACAGAGAGTTAGCTGTTTCTACTATGAGTATTATTAAAAAGAACGAATTTCTGAATGCTATTAAAGATCAATTAAAAGCTGCGGATAATGTAACACAGATAAAATCTGTTATAAAAACTATAGACAAGAATATTAATAACGAGGACGACTGGAAATTTTTCGAAACCGCTTTTAATAACGCCGATAAAGATTTTCTCAAAAAGATTAAAGAACTGCACCCAGATTTAACTTCAAATGATTTACGACTTTGTGCGTATTTACGACTCAATCTATCTTCAAAAGAAATAGCGCCCCTATTAAATATTTCTGTTAAAAGTGTAGAGGTAAAACGGTATCGTTTGCGAAAAAAAATGGAATTGCCGCACGAAAATAGCTTAACGGAGCACATTTTAAGTATTTAGTTGCCCAAACAATAGCTATTAGTACCACTACATTGCCTATACAAAACCGTATTGAGCAGTCTTTTGAATACTTTATTTTTTAACTGCTATGGCTGCGATAATCGTAGTTTTACAGGGGTTTTGTTTCCATAATCGAAAAAATTAAGGGTTTATTTTAACAATGTATGTTTTTTGTAGCGGTAAATTTTAAGGAATAGCAGCTTTATCCTTATACATTTAACCACTTAAAGAGAGGACTACAATGAAGCACTTAATTCTTCCCATATTTTTTCTTGTATGTATAACGCAGCTTGGAGCACAACAACTTACCGTTTCAGGTACAGTATATGATGGTACAACTAATGAGGTACTGCCAGGTGCTACGGTGCTAATTAAGAATACCACAACGGGAACAACCACAGATTTTGATGGTAACTTTTCGTTGCCTAATGTAGAGAATGGAGCTATTTTGGTCATTTCCTATCTAAGTTTTAGATCACAAGAAATAACAGTAACCGGATCAGATGCAATAGCAGTATACTTACAAGAAGATGTGAAAGCTTTAAATGAAGTGGTTGTTATTGGATATGGTACACAAACCAAAAAAGAAATTACTGGTGCGGTTGCCGTGGTAGGTTCGGAAACGATAGAAGAATTAAACCCTACAAGAATAGAACAAGCCCTGCAAGGGCAGGTTGCTGGGGTAAATATTACGTCGCAATCGGGTTCTCCTGGTAGTGCGTCTAGTATTCGAATTAGAGGTATTTCAACCAATGGAGATAACAGGCCCTTAATTTTAGTAGATGGTAATGTCATTGAGGACCTAAGTGTATTAAACCCAGGAGATATTGAAAGTATAAACGTTCTTAAAGATGCAACTGCAGGTATTTATGGTGTGCGCGCAGCAAACGGTGTGATCTTAATTACTACCAAGACTGGGCGTAAAAATTCAGAATTGAAATTCAGTTATGACGGTTATGGTGGATTTCAGCAAACTTCTAGAAGAATACCCGTGCTGAACGCAACAGAGTATGCTTTGCTAGCCAATGAAGCTTTTGTCGCCGGTGGGCAGTCAGCTCCTTTTCCAGATGTTTCTGGCCTTGGTTCGGGAACGGATTGGCAGGATGAAGTCTTTCAAAATGCGCCAATTTTTAACCATAATGTTACTATTACTGGAGGAACAGAAAAGTCAACCTTTTCCTTTGGAAGTTCCTTACTTACCCAGGATGGTATTGTAGGAGGAGATAAAGCTAATTTTAAACGATTTACTTCTCGAATCAATTTTAATTCAGACCTGTTAGAAAATTTGAAATTAACCGCTAACGTAATTTACACTGGTACAGATAGGAAAACCTTAGCAGAAAATGCAATTGGTTCTGTTTTATTTAATGCCTTAAATAACGCACCTACTTTTGCCGTTAGAGATCGCAGTGGCGAGTTTACGCTGGCAGAAGGTTTGGGTAATGAGGTCATTAATCCTTTAGCACAGATAGACAACACCTTTAATGATACTGATGTAGGCAGAATTAGTGGTAAACTAGGATTAAACTATAACTTCTTAAAAGATTTTACAGTAGAGACTAGCATACAATTTAATTATGCGGAAGTAAAAGGCAGATTCTTTTCACCTACTGCATTTTTTGGTTCTGGTAAAGTATTTAATAATACCGGTAGACCTACCTTAACCGAAAATAAAGACATTTTTAAAGATTATACCTTTGACGCCTTTGTTAATTATCGCAAAAGCTTAGGGGAAGATCATCGTTTGCAGGCTACGTTAGGAACGTCTGTTTTTGTGACCAAAGGACAATTTTCTGGAGGTACACAAGGATTCTTTGAAAGCCCTGTAACTTTTGCAAATGCAGACCTTTCGGATGCAGTAGATCTAAGAAATGGGTTACAAGATAGTGGCCTTAGCGGAAGGTTTGATGAACGTTTACTTTCTTACTTTCTACGAGTACAATACGATTACAAAGGAAAATATCTATTCTCTGGTGTCCTAAGAAGAGATGGTTCTACCAAGTTTGGGCCCAACAATAGGTTTGGTTTTTTCCCGTCAGCCTCTGTAGGTTGGATTGCCTCTGATGAAGATTTTTTAGCAGAAAGCGAAACGATCAATTTTTTAAAGTTTAGAGGTAGTTTTGGTATTCTAGGAAATGATAGAATCCCAGGAAACGCTTTTCGAGGTATTTTAAACGGAGAAGGTGCCGCTGTTTTTAATGATGAACTGGTTTTTGGACAAGCAATAGGCGTGCTTCCAAACCCATCTATTCAGTGGGAAGAACAAAACACCTTTGATGTTGGTTTTGATTTAAGGTTGTTTAATAGCGCCATAGACATTACCGCAGATTATTTTAATAAAACAACAGAGGGCTTATTACTTCAACCACAAGTTTCTGGTATATTAGGCGGAAGTGCCCCAGGAGCGCAAGCTCCGGTAGTAAACGGAGGAACGGTGGAAAATAGCGGCTTTGAGTTTGCTATTGGATATGATTATAGCCCTTCTCAAGATTTTTCAATAGGTGTTAATTACAATGTAACCTTCTTACGCAATGAGGTTACCGAAGTAAATAATGAAGCTGGATTTTTACAAGGAGGTTCTTTTGGTGTTGGCCAAGACCCCCCTGCTAGAATGGAAGCAGGCAATCCAATTGGTTTTTTCTATGGATTAGAAACCGATGGTATTTTTCAAAATCAAGGCGAAGTGGATGCACATGCTACTCAGGCTAATGCAGCTCCAGGTGATCTTAGGTTTATAGATCAGAATGGCGATGGTATTGTTGATTCTGATGATAGGGTTTCTATAGGTAACCCAATTCCCGACGCTACAATGGGACTAAATCTATCTGTTAACTATAAAAATTTTGATTTTGGAGCCTATGCTTTTGCATCTATAGGAAATGATATTGTTCGTAATTACGAGCGAAATCAACCCCTAGTAAACCGTTCTGTTTTTACGATTAATAGATGGACCGGAGAAGGTTCTACGAATACGTATCCAAGGTTAACTACAGGAGCTACATCCAATACCCTTTTCTCTGATTTCTTCGTAGAAGATGGGTCGTTCTTACGTATTCAAAATGCGCAAGTAGGATATACATTGCCAAACTCAGTAATAGAGCGGATGGGAGTTGATAAAGTACGGTTTTACCTTTCTGCTAATAATATTTTCACTTTTACAAAGTATAGAGGTTATGACCCTAGTGCTTCCTCGGGAGCACCTATTGGAGCAGGAATAGATCAAGGGTTTTACCCTGTGCCAAGAACGTATTTGTTAGGACTAAACCTTAAATTTTAAGACCATGAAGAGCGGTATAAATAAATTAAAATTTATGAAAAAAACACTTTTTATATGTGTTGGGATAACAATGCTTTTAGCTTGTTCGGACGACTTTGTTGACGTAGATTCTTTTGATGAAGATTCGGAGAATTTCTTTAATTCTGAAGAAGATTATCAAAGTGCGTTAATTGCAGCTTATGATTTGCTTCAGGCAAGCTATATTAATG
>CAZWVO010000011.1:9786-12732 GCA_964637535.1 uncultured Flavobacteriaceae bacterium | reverse complement strand
CAACAATACGGAAGTAGCTTATTACGAAGTAATTGGCGGCGGGCATACAGAGCCCAGCCGCGCAGAACGGTATACAAATATCTTTATAAGCCTATTTATGCTAGGGGAACAAAACGGAGATATTGAAATGGCCAATGAGGTTTGGGATTTCTTTAAAACCAAATAAACGTATAAAAGCCTTAAACCAGAACGTTGAATTGGTTAAGAAATGGTGATACCTACTTTTTAACTGCTATTGCGTAGTTTCCTGTTCTTTTTTAGCTACCCGCTTACCTTTTTCATAGGTACCGTTTTTATCTACAAACGTATAGCTTTCCTTTAATTTTCTAAAACTAGCGGGGTCGGCTCCAGATACTATTTGGTCTTTATAATACACCTGTTTTGCATCCTTAGCATAGGAATGATCAATAACTTCAAAGCTACTGCCATCCATATTTCGCTTTAAAATTCCATCGTAATAAATGGCATTTCCTATACGGAGAAAATGCGTGCTCAAGACCTTAACTTCTTTCGTATTATCGTGAGGTATGGTTAGATAACTCATTCCCTTTTTCTTGACATAAAACACCCAATACACCCGTGTTGCATCCATAGCATGCAAGCGTTTATCAATACCTTTAAAAGAAGCAGGTGTCGCAAGTATGGGTTGGAAGCTTTTGTTTTGCAAAAAAAACACCTGGTCTTTGTCTTTGATAAAGTTATCAGTCACTTTTTCAAAGCTGTTGTAATCTGCGGGTACCGCTACATTCTTATAAAAATGATATTTTCCATCCTTTGCCCAGTCCCAATCTGTACGACTGAAGGTTTTTGGATTAGCGCCTTCAATAACTATTGCTTGCCCTTTATAGCTTTTGTTTTCAAATTCTTTTCTTAGGCTATACACAAATTGTTTGTCAAAACCAATATCGGTCATAAAAGGAGCATCCTTTGCATAGAAGCTAGCAAGATCTATTTGCGAGTTTTCTACGGCATATGCCTGAAAATATACCTTGTTTTTATCGCGACTTAGCAAGTTGTTAAAAACTTCAAAGCTTTTAACATCCGCTTTCATTGGCGTATTACCCAATTCAAACCAGTTACCATTGGGGCTGTATCTAATCTTACTCTTTGAATTGTTGTAATAGTGACTTTTAGATTTTTCTGGATCTACCGGCTTGCCTAGCGGACTGCATGCCTGAAAAACACAGAATACTACTATTAAAATAAGCACTACGACTAGGATTTTCATCTTTGGTGAATTTATGCTAAAATGAAATTACATCTTTTCGTTAACATTGGAAAAATGCGAAAACCATAGCTAAAGATTACTTTAATTGCATGCTAAGGAAATCAATCATCCAGCGAATTCATACGTATTAAACGTTTCTTTTTTGAAAGAAGTATTAGTTAATTGCATACCCTTCTCCAAAGCGAAAGCTTAACATAAGTCCATGCGTATTCCCTAGTGGGGAATCTTGAATGGCCATATTATAATGATATACGAAACGAAGGTTTTTAACCAAGTACACTCCGGCTAGCAAGTTCACAGACGTAGTTGTTCTATAGCCTGCACCTATTTCAAATTTATTTTTAAAACTGACCGATAAATTCAAATCGGCTTGCAAAGGAGCCCCATTTTCATATCGAACTAGCATATTAGGTTTAATCATTATTTCTTCAAAAATATTGGAGAAAAAGCGATACCCGAAATATCCAAAAACAGGATTAGACAAGTTTAAGTCATCCCTAGAGGCTAATCTATTTCCTATTACATTAGGTGCCGAAACCCCAGCAAAAAAGCGAGAATGATTAAATAAGAACCCAAGTCCAACGGTAGGAACAGTAGCATCAATGTTTTCTGCAAAATTAGGATCATTCGCAATACCAAGTTCTAGCAAATTATCTTGAAACTTTTGCAGTCCTACTTGAATACCAAATGAGAGTACTCCTGGTTGATATAGCTGCCAGTACGGTCTATTATCTTCAAAATCGAAAAAGATTTTATAGGAGTATGCCGCAAAGAAATTAGTATTGGTAGTTACCCCTATTTCATCGCGTATCAAACCAGCTCCTAAGCCCACTTTCCCTTCATTTACAGGAGAATGAAAACTAAGACTAAAGTTGTTTGGACTCCCTTCAAAAGAACTAAAACCGGTATTCGCAATAGTCGCTTCTGTAGTTGCTAAGGTTCCGGCATAAGCGGAATTAATAACAAACGGATTAAAGTTGTATTCTGGATAGGTTGCAGCCTGTTGACAGTAACTGCTATTAAAGGACAGTAAAGAAAAGGCAATACCTAGTGTTAGCTTAATAAGTTGTATGTTTTGATTCATTCTATTAACGCTTTAGTACTAAGAAACCTCTTAGTTTTTTTAAGTTATGTTCACCACTAATTTGAATATCAAAGAAATACGTTCCTTCAGGTAAGCGACCAGCACCAAGTTTTGTTAAACGATTGGCGGTGCCTCGGAAAACATTTACATTGTTATCATACCCTTCAATTTCAAAAACAGCATCTCCCCAACGGTTAAAAATAGTAACCGTATTATCTGGATAATTTTCAATACCAACAATTTCCCAATACTCGTTAATACCGTCTCCATCCGGAGAAAACCCATATAAAGATTCTTGTTCTTCATCAACTAACGCTTCCGTAGTAAAACGTTGTTCCGTACAACCCGCTGCATCGCCTTGTGCATTATACGGTGTTATTAAGATGTAAATAGTAGTATTTTCTGGAAGCTCGTCTAATAACATATAAGAGGTTAATAAACCCACATCTTCATCCGCCAAAATATCATTCCCACCTGGAGATGTTCCCACTCTTAGGCGATATCCATCGGCATCAGCTACTGTACTCCAGTTGATGGTGCTAGTTACAGCAACATTGTTTGCCTCATTTAGTGGATTTGTTAAAGCTGCACAGCTGCTAGGCACAGTTGGCACCGAACTTACAATAGTAAATGT
>CAZWVO010000011.1:0-9686 GCA_964637535.1 uncultured Flavobacteriaceae bacterium | reverse complement strand
ATACACTTACGCGATAGCCAGTAGCTCCTGCTACGGCATCCCATTCCATACTAGGAACATCTACCGCTACATCAACAGCCCCATCCGTAGGATTATTTAAAGCTGCACAGCTGCTAGGCACAGTTGGCACCGAACTTACAATAGTAAATGTCTGTGGCATACAACCTACCGCATCGCCCTGTGCATTAAAAGGAATAATGGTTACTGTTACCATTTCCCCATTATCAAAGTTGTTGGTAAAAGGATGTGTGGTGCCTGTAATATTTTGAGCTGTAATATTGTTAGCCGTACTACTGCTTCCTGATACACTTACGCGATAGCCAGTAGCTCCTGCTACGGCATCCCATTCCATACTAGGTAAATCTACCGCTACGTCAACAGCACCATCCGTAGGATTATTTAAAGCTGCACAACCGCTAGGTACTGTAGGTGCTGAATTTGAATTTATAATGGTAAACGTTTCCGTTGCACATGCCGTAGCGTTACCATTTGTATTGAATGGTTCAATGGTCACGGTAACAGTTTCACCAGCATCAAAATTATTAGCAAAAGCATGTGATGTGCCATTGACTTCTAAATTAGTTTCATCATTAGCATTACTGCTACTTCCATTTATGCTAATTCGATAACCATCGGCATTAGAAATTGGATTCCAACGTATCCTATCTAAATTTTCAGGAACAATCGCATCTTCATTTGCCGGACTGGTTAAAAAAGTACAAGCAGGAAACCCTATGTTACTTTCGGTAGTAAAACTTTCGCTAGCGCAGTTTGGTGCATTCCCCACCCCGTTAAAGGGGATAACTCTAACAAATATAGGCGCATTATCTGGCAAGTTTGAAAGTGAGTAACTGGTTTGATTTCCTAAGATTTCGTCTACCAAATCTCCCAATCCTAAAGCGGTTCCAACTCTTAGAACATATCCCGTTGCATTAGGATCTGCATTCCAATGAATTACGGTATTGAGGGCAACTCCTGTAGCGCCATCAATTGGCCCAGGAGTGTTAAGATTGGTACAGGCAGGTGCTGTAGGCGCAGTACAACTTGCGTTGGCGTTTACTTGTAACTCGTACGCCCCCATGTCTATAGTACTTTGAAATACTCGTGTATTATTTAAAATATCAGAAGTTTCGCTGTTATACGAATTTAATCCAGCGTTCACTATTGGGGAGCAGTTTAACAGTCTAAAATCGGAATCCGCAGGATTTACGAATCGAGGTCTGTTAGCACTTAGAGTCCCATTTAGGTTTCCTGCACCGGCAGGATTTTCTCCTTTTACCAAAGAATGCCTGACCTGTAAATTTGTGGTAGAACCAGTGAATCCACTCTGAGTTACATTAGTATTCCCTGACCAAATAACTGAGTTACGTACAAGTGATGGAAGGTCATCATCAAAGTCAATCTGAACATGGGTATCGTCAATATCAGTTGAACTAAAGGTACTGTTCACAATTTGTAACCCTGTATCGTTTCCAGAATCGATTAGTGTATGTGTACTACTAGTAGCTTCCGAAATCATTACAGTATTACTAATTTGAGCTGTGACTTCACGTAACCCTAGAAAATCATCTCCTGAAGGATTCCCCTTAAAAAAGTCTTTAGTAATGGTAACTGAGGGTATTCGCCATATATCTACAAAAATATTATCTCCGATGTAACTATTTCCGCTCATTGTAAGATTATCAAATCTATCTATGCTTACTTTTGCAAAATCATTATTAATAAAACTATTATTTCTGAAAACCACATCATGGCCGGGATCTCCATTACTTATAAAAACCACATCTACATCGGTGTTGTGGTTTCTAAAAATATTATTGGTGATTACAGCTCCGGTTGCACTGAAAGCATTAATAGCATTATTAGTATCTCCTGTATTTCCGTCAAAAACACAGTTGTTTATCAATGGAGAGGAACCAAAGGATATATCTAAAATGGCAGTGATACTCCCAATAGCGGTATTATTAATAAATTCGCACTGTTCAAAAGTAATGAGAGCGCCTGAGGTATCGCCTCTAATTTCACCAACCGCATCTGGTTGCGAGCCTTCTGCATAGTTGTTTTCAAATAAACAATGGGTAGCCGTAATAACCACATCTCGCATTCCCATCACAGGTTTCGGAAATACACTAACAGATCTGTTGTTGGTAAAATTACTATCAATAAGATTCAATTCACTAGTGCTACCTTGCAGACATATAGTGCCTTCTCCGGTGTTGTTGTTGAAGGTAGCATTCGCTAGAGTAAGATCTGTGTCTCTAAAAAAAATGATGGCACCAGCGGTAGAAACATTGTCTTCTACCAGCAAATTGGTAATTGTTGCATTGGTTTCGTCTAATGAAACAGTAGATGCACTGTTATTAAAATCTCTTATAATACAATCTATCATGGAAAAGTTAGCCACATCATCTCCCAAAAAGATAGCCCTTCCCGTACTATTTTCTAATATAGAATTTTGGATGCCAAAATTTTGCATCACCACCGAAGGTCCGGCAATCATATCACTTGTAAAATCCGTAAACGAACTATTTTCTATGGTACAAAAATCAATGGTACCTGCAAGGAAAATCGCATTTAAGCATTGTTCAAATTGCAATTGATTTATGCTAAGATTGGAAGCTGTAACGATCACCTGTCTACAATTGAAAAAACGCAGGCCTGTAAAACTCGCTGCTGCGTTGGGATCAATATCAAAAATTCTTAAAATTAGATTCCCAGGATCAAAGTCGGCCTGAATTTGAGTGATATGGGCATCAATATTTTGAACACCTCCGCCAGCAGGGTAGCCTCCTCTAAAATTCAAAGGAACGGTGATCTCTATGGTATCTTCTGGCCTATAAATTCCGGCTGCAATATAAATGGTGTCATCTGCCACCGCAATATCAATAGCAGATTGAATATCTTGAAAAGCAGTTGCCCAACTAGAACCATCACCACCTGTTGGTGCAGATTGATCTACAAATATATCTGCTGCAGATAGGGTTAGGCTAAAAAACAAAAGTGTAAGAAAAAGTAATTTCTTCCTCATAATATTTGGGTGGTTAGGTGGCAAAAAACATACCAGCTGCTAATCGCTTTTGGTACACTATGCTTTCGTTATTTCAAAAATCCCCTTTTATAAGTGGTTTGACATCCCCGAAAACCGTAGAAAAAAACACTAGTGATTTCCCAGTTTACGGCGAGCTCGTTCTTTCAATAACAAAAAACATAACGAGATAAAACCAATGAGATTGCTCCAAGAACGTACCATTCCAACGAGTGGAACCTTTTTAAGAAGAAGATAATTATTGTATTAAGCTCGCAGGCTTGCCCTGTATTCTGAAGGTGTAAATCCTGTATGCCTTTTAAACACTCGGTTAAAAGAGGTTTTACTTTTAAAACCTGAATCAAAGGCGAAGGCAATAATTTTAGCATCCTTATATTCCGGTTTGTTCATTAATTGTTGCGCTTCTTGAACTCGATACGAATTGATGAAATTGTAAAAATTTTGTTGAAAACCGTAATGCAAGGCTTCTGAGAAATGATGGCTACTAATTCCAATTTTGTTTGCCATATCGGATTGCGTTAGGTTTGTATTTAAATATGGCTTATCGCTTTCCATGTAGGCTAAAATTTGGTTCTTTAGATATTTTCTATCTTCAATTGTAAGTGAAGAATTTTTATAAGGAGCACTGCTTATTTTTAACTCCTTATTTTCCTCTAATTCCGTAGTCATGTGCATATTAGTAGTGGACATCTGTTGTTGCAACATACTAAATTGTGCTCTTAGCTGGCGTTGTTCATGCTCTATTTGTTTTTTCCTCTTGATATAGAACAGCAGTAAGCCCCCAAGTATTGCTAATAAACATCCTCCCCAAATGGTCATCTGTTTTCTTTTTGCAGACAAGCTGCTTATCCTATCATGCGTATTGGCGATGTCTTTTTCCTTTGCTGAAATTTCGTTTTTTAAATCCGTACTATTGGCTTGATTCCTGTCGTTTTGTAATTGTTCATGGAGGGTAGTATATTGCTTTTGCGCTGCATAAGAAGCTTCAAAATCTTCTTTTTCCTCATATACTTTAGCGGAATACTCATATCCATACATCTCTACTTCATTGAGTTGCTTTTCCTGGGCCAAAGCAATACAAGTTTTAAAATTTTCTAGCGCTAAATCAAAACGTTTCAAATGATATTGCGCAATACCTGCATTCAACAGCATCCAAGCTCTGCTTTTGGTAGGTTTCTGTAAAAAGGGGAGTTCCAAGGCAGCAGAACTCACTTCCAAAGCCATTTCATACTCTTTCAATTGCAAATGGGTATCTGTAATACTATTAAGCGCAATGGCTACGGTCTCCCATTGTTTATTTTTCTCGCCTATAGCCTTTACTTCATAGGCATACTTTAAAGCATTTTCATAATCCCTTAATTGGGTATAGTTATTAGACAATCCGATTAACGCCGCCGATTTTATCCGATCAGAATCTTCGGTTTTTCTAGCTACTTCAAGGACTTGTCCCATGGTAGCAATTGCCTTTTGGTACGATCCAATTCTATGATAGGTATTTCCCAAATTCACTAAAACTACCGTTCTTGTTCGGAAATCTTCAGGAATCAACTCGCATAAATCCAAGGCCTTATGATATAAGGTAACTGCTTGTTCCCTTTCAATACGATTGTTATAAAAAACGGCTTGGTTAGTCAACGCTAAAACTTGCATTTTAACTAGCTTATATTTTTCTGCGACCAATAAGAGTGAGTCACTATAGGTCTTATGGAGGTCATAGTTTCCATCCGCATACTGCTTCTGCATTTCCTCCAAGAGCGCGTTCGCTTTTTCCTGACCTTCGCTAGCTGTTTTTGAAGGACTTTCTTGAGCGTAAACAGTTGTGAAAACAAAAAAAATCAAAAGAAAGCGAAGTAGTATTTTTATCATTTTTGAGGAGAAGTTTGCCTTAAAAGTAAGCAATATGTTCAATACAACCATCTAATACATAAATGGGTCACACTTTATTTAAAACAACTTCGAAATACGCGCTAAGCTATAGGCGCACCCCAATAGTAACGCTGGTATTTAGTGGAAGGCAAAACTACTTAAACATTCCTTGCAATGTCGTGCTTTTCTTTTCGGCAAGAAGCTGTCCTTTCCCTGTAAATACTAATTTGGGCGCCAACTAGGTATTTGTAATGTAAAGGGCTTCAATAGAAAATACAAAAAGCCATATCAGTACATATGCCAGCTTAATATACAAAGGCCTTATCTTGTTTTTTCAGTTCTTTCTTTATGCCCTGATAAATATCATCTTTAGACAGCATCGTGTCTTTACGAGCATGGGCTCTTAAGGTGGCGTAGTACATTACATTAATTATTTCTGCTCCTGTAATTTCATAGGTATCTGCAATCGTTTTCCAATCAATATCTTTTTTACAACCCATGTGCGCTGGCACACTTTGTATCCACAATTTGTATCGTTCCTTAGTTCCTGGTAAGGGAAAATGAATAATATTATGAAAACGTCTTAAGAAAGCATCATCTATATTATTTTTAAAATTGGATGCTAAAATTAGAAGTCCTTGAAAGTCCTCTATACGCTGTAGCAAATAAGAGACTTCCTGATTGGCATACTTATCATTAGCACTTTGCACACTAGTTCGTTTTCCAAAGAGCGCGTCGGCTTCATCAAAAAATAAGATCCAATTTTTGCGTTCTGCACGCTTAAAAACCATTTCTATATGTTTCTCGGTTTCTCCGATGTACTTCGATACCACCTGAGATAAATCTATACGGTACACTGGAATATCAAACTGTTTCCCCAGAAGGGAAGCGGTAAGGGTTTTTCCGGTACCTGCCTTACCATAAAAGAGTACCCGGTATCCCGGTTTTATTCTTCTTCCAAAATTAGGATCTAGAAGTACCTTTTGATGGTATTCCATCCAGGTATGGATATCATTAATTTGTTCTGCTGTTTGCGGGTGTAGCACCAGATCTTCCCAAAGCATTGGGGTTTGAATTTTACGGGCAGGAAACTCAACACTGTATACGGGAGATGCCTCTTTCCCGAGTAAAACCTTTTCTAACCAATCCGAATCCGGAACCAACCTTCCACTCATACCCGGTTCTCCATAGGGCACAGCATCTAATTGCAATAGGCTATGAGTAGCAAAGAGCCGATTGTTATTAAACATTTCTTGTTGGCACAAACGCTCTTTAATATCCGTACCTGCCACTACAAAAAGGGCAGTTTCTCCTGTTGGTAAAATACCTCTATGCTGCTGGCCTTTTATTCCTCCAATAGCAATAAACTCTCCGCCATTAGGAAGTGCTTGAGCCATAACTTCTTCTAGAAACCCCGGTAATACATGTGGTACTATGGCTAGGAACAAGACCAATTTTTCTTGGAAAGAAAAGCCATCTTTAAGTTGTAATACTGCGTCTAAATTTTCTGAAAAATCTGCTGCATTGTAATTTTCCAATACAAATCTACGTTGATTTTGCGCTGCCGTTATTCGCTCAAGAACTAAGGTGCTAAATACCGATATGCATTGGGTAAATACATCTTGGTTTTTGGCCACAATTTTCATGTGACGTTCCATACTTTGCATAACATCTTCGTTTTAGGAAATAGTAGTATGTATTTCCTTTGGATTAAACTTGATAAAAAGGGGAGAGAAATTTTGTTTAAGATACCACATATTTAAGATTTAACCCAAAATATGTATTTCAAATACATATTTTGCTCGGAGCGTTGACGAAATCATTGTTTTTCCATGTTTTGTCTGGGTTTAAGTGCTTTATTCTGGTGCGGCTTCTTCTGGAACAGACGCCGGTTCATCTTCACAATCTAAATCTATAGGAACATGAAAGGGATCTAAGGCCGCCGAAGCAGCGTTTACAGCGGTTCTTCTAGCCAATTCGTTAGTGTCATGAAGATCCTGCAAATACGCACTAATTCCACTACTTGGACCAGTATAATTGATGGGTAAAGACACCGTACCATTATACTGTTCAAATGCTTCTACGTGTTCTTGTTCATGCGGTACTAACTCATTTTGTATGGCCGTTCTAACCCGCTCTTCCTGGCAAGGTGTAAGTCCCTCAGGAACACTAGGCAGTGATACCGAAGTTGTGACCCCGTAATGAATAACATATTGGCCAGTATAATGCCAGCAATCTCCTTCTGAGCAGCCTGGGCCCTCTTCTACGGGGGTTCGCTGCAACCCTTGGGTTTGTCCAGTACCACCATCATAACTAGCATTAGTAACTGCCTGAATAGACATGGTGTTTGCGTAGACCATTTTGGTAGAAGTTTGACCAAAGAAGTGCATTTCTGCCATTCGTTCTGGTGCCATGATGTTTTCTTCTTCCTGCTCTGCTTCTTTTTCCAAGCTTTTAGCGTTAGACGTTTGTTCTTTTGCTTCTTCCTCTGGCATCATTTGAATGAGATGGCTGCCATTTTTTTGTTGTTGCACATGTTTTAATTCATGCGCTAATAACCGCTTTTCTTCCAAGCTTCCTTCTTTGGAGTAGGCGGTATTGAGAACAATATGATTTTTATACGCAAAGGCTTTGGCCCCAATGGCTTTAGCGGCAGTAGCAGCTTCGGTATCATTATGCAGCTTTACGTCACTAAAATCGTCATTGAGTTTCCCTTCAAAGAAACTGCGTTTTTGTTTGGATAATGCGTTTCCTTTACTGCTGATGGTACTCATGTATTGTCCAAAAAAGGAATTGCTTTTTCCAATAGCTTTCCCATCCGATTTTTTCTGTACCTGCTTTTCTTGATCCTCGCATTTTTCACATTTACGCTGTACATGCGCTTCAAAGAAATTTTCATTTTGCGACTGCTTTTGTGCCGGTTTCTGACGTTTTGCCCGTCGTCTTCTGTTTGATGATTTGTTTTTCATAATTTTATATTTAAATCAATTATTCACATTTTGTTTTTCAAATTCTGCTACAGACTTATCGTAATCAGGATCAGCTCCCAGTTGTCCGCTAAATTCACCAGGAGAGTTGTATTGCATACTTAAAAACTTACCAGGTAATTTTTTTATGTCTTTATTTATTTCAGTTTGTAATCTAGCACTCAATTCTTTTTTCACCTGTTCATCCGATTGAGTTGCATTACTATTATCCTTTTCAAATTCGGTACGTAGTAGATTTTTCAAATTATTACCTTCTTTTTTCTCCTCTTTTATTTGAGCACTTACGGTAAGATTAAATTTATCCTTTTGCGAGAATACGGCAGCCATTTGGTCTTCCACACCAAGCATTAACTTTCTGTTATATTCAGGAGAAGATGGATATATATTTAATGCCTTGTTTTTTCCTGAACCTCCAAAACGATCACCTATTAAGTGGGCATTATCAAATCCACCTCCCGCAGAGTCAGTTACTCCTCTTGGATTTCCTTCGGGTTTAAAAACCAAATTCGTACCAGCTACAACACGATTTTCAATGTTATCCGCGTTACTATTTAACACCTCAGCAAACGAAATTTGAATGGTAAAAGTTGGCCCTGGATCTCCATCAAAAGTCTTAGTATCATATTTGGCTGTATAAGTGCCATTCTTCTCGGTGACCGTTATGGTATCTGGAATATAGTTTTTATGATTTGGCACATAAGCCTTTTCTGGACTAGGCATTAATATTCCGTTTTCTATAATTGCTATACTCATAAAGTTTTTAGCAGCCATTCCACTTTTTCGTACAACTTTTGTATGTGTCTTATCATCCTTTTGTTGGGTACTAAGACCGTAGACTTGCTTGCCATCTACCATATTTATTTCTGTATTTAAATCAGCAACAAACGCAGGTATAATAACCTCCTGATCATCTAACACCATAGTGTTTAGGTATTTTGCTAATATTGGAACTGATTTCCCATTTCCTCCCATTAAAGCACTAACCAGGGGAACCAAAGATCCCATTTTACTATCCAATTTCTCATTCAGTTTTTTAATTTTTGCATCGTCGGTGGTTGCTCTTAATTCTGCCTTTATTTTATCTACTTCTGAAGATATACTTACTGCTTGTTGTTTTGTTGCTGTTAGTTCCTCACCAATATCTTTATTTTCTAAAAACGTGGTTAAGGGCATGGGATCACTAGCCACAGTTAATACAGAATTTTCTTTGCTTCCAGCAAAATATAATTTATGCGATTTACCATCAGCTCCTTTGAAATTCTTTTTCTTTTTCCACCATTGAAGAACGGTATCAATTGCTCCTCTAACTGCACTTTTTCCTCTTTCAACTAGGCCTTCCCCAAACTCAATGGCACGGATGACACCATCAATTATAGGCCTGCCTATCCTTAGTGCTTTAGCCACCAACCAATCTATACCTTCCGTGATTTTTTCTCGTATGGCCCCTATGATCTCCGCCATTTTTGCACCAATATCACCTAAACCAACTTGGTTGGCCAAGAAGCCTATCATTACCGGAATACCCCTTGCCATAGCACCCTCCAAATAGTCTGCGGCCACTTTAACATTGCCTGCGGCAATTTCCGTAACTCCATTAACAAAGGAATTTAAGATTTCTAGCATGGCGCGCAGCTGTTCAATAAAGGATTGTATCGCCTTATAAATAGCGATAACACTGTTCACTACTGCCATGATCCCGGTTGGATCTAACATGCTCAGTAGTTTGGTAGTTACTGAAGCGATAACACGGGTCATAATCCAATTCTTAGCCGCATCGAGCACCATAG